>JAQUXV010000301.1 GCA_028692205.1 Eubacteriales bacterium | reverse complement strand
AAAAGGTGGTCGAGCGTTTTAAGGCGGAGAAAGTCGATGCCGTACTGATCGTCAACAGCAATTTCGGCAACGAGGAAATCGCCGCGCAGGTGGCGCGTGGGGTCGGCAAACCCGTGTGTATCTGGGCGCCGCTGGACGACGAGTATGCGCCGGACGGCATGCGGTTCACCGACAGCCAATGCGGCATTTTCGGGGTCAGCCGCCAGCTGCAGCGCTTCAATATCCCATTCAGCTTCATCGAGAGCTGCGCGGTGGAGGACGAAATATTCACCAAGGGGTTGAATCAATTCCTGTCTGTGAGCTGTATGCTCAAGAATTTTAACGGGATGCGCATTGCGCAGGTCGGCATGCGGCCCAAGGCTTTCTGCTCGGTTATCTTCAACGAAGGCGAGCTGATGCAGCGCTTCGGTTTGCAGATCGTGCCGGTCAACCTGGCGGTGATTATCGACAAATACAACCAGATTCTCAGGGAGAACGACGCGGAACTGGAAAAAGGAAAAGAGTTGCTGCTTTCCCGCTATGAGATGGACGACCTGACGCCGCCGTTGCTGAAAAAGGTGTACGCTTTCGTACTCTTGTACCAGTGGGTATTTGAAACCTACAACGTTCAGGCTGTATCCGCCGAGTGCTGGACGGCCATGCAGCTTGCCGTTGGCGCGATGCCCTGCACGGCATACAGCATTCTGGCCGATATGGGGTATATCGTCTCCTGCGAGAGCGACCTGCACGGCGCGATCACCATGGCGCTTCTTGCCTGTGCGAGCCGGGGGAAAAAGGTGCCGTTCTTTGCGGAGTTTACCGTACGCCACCCGGAGGACCGGAACAGCGAGCTGCTTTGGCACTGCGGGCCTTTCGCCTACAGCCTGAAAAAGGAAAGCTGCCCCGCCAAAGAGGTGAACATGCGCCAGTGGTTCCGTGTGAAAGACGGACAGTTCACCGTCGCGCGGTTCGATCAGGACGACGGTGAATACAGCCTTCTGGCTGGCACCTGCGAAAGCGCCGAGGGCCCGGAAACCTTCGGCACCTACCTGTGGGCGAAATTCAAAAACCTGCCCGCGTGGGAACGCAAGCTGGTGGAAGGCCCCTACATCCATCACATGGCGGAGATCGAGGGCGATTATACCGAGGAACTCCGCGAGTTTTGCCGGTTTGTGCCCGCGCTGAGCCTGGATACGGTAAACGAATAAGTTTCGGAAGGAAGTTATGCCAAATGTTAACCGACTTGAAAACCGTTTTACAGATCGCGGAAGAGAAGCAATGTGCGATTCCCGCTTTTAACGTTTACAACGCCGAAACGGCGATGGGTGTTCTGGCTGCGGCGGAGGAGGCAAACGCCTGCGTAATCGTGCAGATGTACAGCCGGTTGTTTGAGAGCTGCGAGGCGGAGTTTCTGGCGCCGTCGCTGGTGGCCGCGGCGCAGCGTGCCCGTGTGCGTGTGGCGTTCCACCTTGACCACGGGGCAAGCGACGCGGCGGTTGCCAAAGCGCTCCGTTTCGGTTGCACCGGCGTGATGCGCGATGCCAGCGCCCTGCCTTTTTCGGAAAACGTGGCGGCCACAAAACGCATCGTGGACCTTTGCCATTCGGTGGGCGTGCCTGTGGAAGGCGAGCTGGGGCACATCGGCGTGGCGAAGGACGGCGTAAGCACCGAATACACACGCGTGGATGAGGCCGTAGAGTACGTGAAACGCACAGGCGTGGACGCGCTGGCGATCCTGGTGGGCACCGCGCACGGGCATTACAAACAGGCGCCGGTAATCGCCGTGGACCGCATCCGCGAGATTAAGGAAGCGACCGGCATCCCACCCGTGCTGCACGGCGGCAGCGGCGTGCCGGACGAGCAGATCGTTTCGGCCATCGAAGCCGGTATCCGCAAGATTAATTTCGGCACCGACGTGTGCTACTCGTTCCTGGATCAGGTTTTTGTAACGAGTCGTGACATTTTTGCCGTCGATCTTTTTATGAAAGAACCAACACAGGCCGTTAAGCGTTTTGCGCTCAGTAAAATCAAGCTTCTGAAAGCGGAGAACAGCAATGCGTGATCGTGAGGAAACCGCAGCGTATCCGGAGATTGTCGGCATCGGCTCCACCGTTTACGACACCCTGATGATCACCGACGGTTTCCCGCCTGAGGACACAAAGGTTGAGGGTGTGGAAACCAAGGTTCAGGGCGGAGGGCCGTGCGCCACCGCGCTGGTGGCCGCAAGCAAACTGGGAGTGAGCGCCGCCTACATGGGCACCGTGGGGGACGACCCCTTTGGGCGCTTCATGATGGACGATCTGCAAAAATGGGGCGTGGATACCCGGCATGTACGCCGTATTCCGGATGCGGTTTCTTTCCACGCGGTGGTGCTGCTCAACCGGCAAAACGGAAGCAGAACCTGCATCTGGAACCGCGGCACGGTGGAACCTCCCCGGGAGAGCGACGTCAACGAGGATGTGCTGCGCAACGCGAAAGTGCTTCATCTGGACGGGCATATGCTTACGGCAGCGATCCATGCCGCGAAGCTATGCCGTAAATTGGGCGTGAAGGTGAGCCACGATGCGGGCGGTACCTATCCGGGCGTTGAGAAACTGATGCCCTATGTGGATTACCTGATTCCCTCGGAGGAATTCGCCCTTAAAATGACCGGTGCTGCAACCGCCGAGGAAGCGGCAAAAAGGCTCATGGATACCTACCATCCGGAAATTGTTGTATTGACGCAGGGCGCTCGCGGCGGTATCCTGCTGGATGGACGGGGAATGCGGCGTTACGACAGCTACAAGGTAGATGTGGTCGACTCCAACGGCTCCGGCGACACCTTTCACGGGGCGTTCGTCGCAGCACGGATCAAGGGGCTGGACGCCGACGACGCCTGCCGGTATGCAAGCGCCGCCGCCGCAATTAAGTGTACCCGTCTGGGTGCCCGATACGGGATGCCCAACGACGCGGAATGCCGCGCGTTTCTCAAAGAGAGAGGGGTCAAGCTATGAGCCAGGTATCCATTCACAACGACAAACTATCTGTAACTGTTTCCACCACCGGCGCGGAGCTGCAGTCCATCCAGGATTGGAACGGCGTGGAACGCCTGTGGCAGGGTGATCCGAAATTCTGGGCCAACCGCGCGCCCATCCTGTTTCCGGTAGCGGGCGGTTTCCGGGACGATTGCTATGAACTGGACGGCAAGCGCTACCCGATGCCCAAGCACGGTTTTGTACGCAAGGCGGAGTGGCGGCTGGAAAGTGAAAGCGAAAACGAAGTAACTTTCGTGACCGACCAGAAGGACGAAGGATTTCCTTTCGAGTATGAGCTTCGCGCGCGCTATTCTCTCACCGGGCCTACACTGATGGTTACCTACTCGGTCACCAACAAAGACAAAGTGCCTTTCTACTTCAGCGTCGGCGCACACGAGGCCTATGCGACACCGGAGGGCATAGAGGAATATGAGATTGTGTTTGACGGGCCGGAGAAACTGGATAACTACGTGCTGGACGGCAACCTGATCAAGCGCGATCCGGTGGTGATGGCGGAAAACGCGAAGAAGCTGCCGTTAAGGTATGAGTACTTTGCGGTGGACGCGCTGGTGTTCCGCACGCTAAAAAGCCGGGGCGTTACCCTGAGGAGCGCAAAACATGACCGCGAGATTCGCGTGGACTTCCCCGAACACGATACCCTGATGTTCTGGACCAAGCCGGGCGCGGGCTATATCTGCATCGAGCCGTGGTGCAACGCTCCGGACTTTGTGGACGCGGATTACCGTATTGACCGGAAACCCGGATTTATAAAGCTTGCGCCGGGTGAAACCGCCGGCCGCAGGCATACGATCACGATTCGGTAACACGGTTGCTTTGCGTTCCATGACAGCCAAATTGAATCAGGATGATAAAGGAAGGCGAACAGGGATGGACATGCTGCAAACGCTTCGG
>JAQUXV010000300.1 GCA_028692205.1 Eubacteriales bacterium | reverse complement strand
TGCACTTCGGTTTCCTGCCTTTTCAGTTCGCCGTGATATTTGCGGCAAACATACAAAATCTCCACATTGCTTACCGGATCGCCGTTGGGGTAAACATATTCCATCTCACGCCCGGAGAAAACGCCGAGCATTGTCAACTCGTCGGCAATCAGGCCGGTCTCCTCCAGCAATTCCCGCGCGGCGGTTTCCTCGATGCGTTCATACAGTTCCATGCCGCCGCCAACATACGACCAATCTTTGGAGTCGGCGCGAAGTTCCAGCAGAATCTCGCCGCGCTCATTCTCCACAATAACCGACGCGCCGCATTGGATCAGCGGGACTTTGCCGACTTTTTTCCGCAGTTCCAGAATATATTCCGCCATGTTGCCTCCAGCTATGGATATTTACGCTTTCAGCGCCTCGCGCAGCGGGGCCATATCCACGTCGTTCTGTTGTCCCAACGCCTGTACAAGCGCGCTCAGGATGGCTTTTACGCCGCCCGCCACATCGCTTTCCACATTCAGGGGCAGTACAGGATCATGCACGGAGAGCCGCAGCAGGAACCACCCGTTGTTGAGGCCGCCGTCCAGATCGAAGCTGATGCGCACGCCCTCGCGGTTATCCGGCGCAATATGCCAGTCGGGTTGGCGCGTGGCGTACTCCATAACCTGCTCAATCAGCAGCTTTCCGGCCTGCGCAAAATCCCTGGTCACAATCGGCAGCCGGATTTCGGTGCTTTCCACGGGTTCCTTCAGGCCGTCCAGCAGCGAACCCAGTTCCTTGGCCTGCTGTTTCAGCTGCATCGCCTTAATCAGCAGCAGCGTAACCAGGTACATGCCGTCGTCCAGAAAGTGGTTTTGCCGCAGCGCCGCGTGGCCGCTGGTTTCAATAGCCAGCGGGCAATCGATGCCCGCCTCGTTCAGGCGAACCGCTTCGTCGATCACGTTGCGGTAGCCGCGTTTGTAACGGTAATGCACACCGCCCCATGCCTGTATAAACTCCGCCAGCCCCGAGGAGGTAACCGAGTCCGTTACGATGGTCGCGCCGGGGTCGTCCTCCAGCAGGATCGCGCTGATCATGGCAATCAGGCGGTTGCGGTTAATCTCCTTGCCGGTGCCGTCCACGATGGCGGCACGGTCGCAATCCGCATCAAAAATTACGCCGACGTCCGCGCCCACCCGCAGCACCGCGCTGGCCAGCGAATCCATAGCCTGTTTGTTTTCCGGGTTCGGAATGTGGTTGGGGAAATAACCGTCCGGCTCCAGAAACTGGCTGCCCTCGGTCCACGCCCCAAGGTTTTGGAGCATTTCCGCATAAAAGCCGCCCGCGCCGTTGCCGGCGTCCACCACCACGTGCAGCCCCAGCAGCGGCTGGGCCACATCCGGGTTAACGCCGTTGATAATGAGCTTGCTTAAATGCTCGATGTATTCCGGCAGGAACGGTATCTGCGCAATCTTACCGCCTTTATGTTCCGGGGTCAGCGTTTCCGCCAGCGCAAGCAGATCATCCAGTTCGTGAAAGCCTAACCCGCCCGCTTCCGTAAAAAACTTCAAACCGTTCAGCTTCCACGGATGGTGGCTGGCCGTAATCATAATGGAACCGTCGGGCTTAAACCCGTCCGTAAGGATCGCCATATACATGGAAGGCGTGGTACACATGCCGTAATCGTGTGCGGTCGCGCCTGTGGAAGCGATGCCTTCGGCTACCGCCGCAAGCAGCGCCGGGCCGGAGATGCGGCTGTCCCGCCCCAGAGCGACGGTCAGCTTTTCAGCAGGAAGGTTTTTCCGCGCCGACAGGAATTGTACAAACGCCGCGCCTAACGTGCGCGCGACCTCCGCCGTCAGCACCGCGTCCTCGCCGATGGCGACTCCGCGCACATCCGAGCCGCTCTTTAACGCCTGATAATCCATAAAAACTCCTTTCGGTTTTCAGCGCAACCGTTTATCGGTTCGCCGGGTCGGTTATGCGTCCAGCGTGGCCATGCCCTCGTCCGCAGCTTTTCGAAGCAGCTGATACATGGGTTTCAACCGCAGAACATCCTCCGAGCAAAGGGTTACGATGTCTTTGGTGTAGGCTGTTTTCAGGGGTATGCCGGTACGCTTGATGTATATTTCTTTCAGTGGATAGATTTCCTGAAGCGCTTGCGGCAATTCCACCGGCGGATTCATACGCTGGTACCGGTCGCCGTAAATTTCCAGATTGCGGTCCGGCACGCGGGCTTCCTTCAGCGCAGCCAGCACTTCTTCCGGCTTGTGCACCATACGCCTGCGCAGGGCGTCCATCGCCGGGCGGTTATATGCCCAGAAACCCAGCCCCCAGGCCACGTCCTCCGGAGAGAGTTCAAACCAGTACATCACCGACGCGTCCCGCGTTTCGCCCCCGCGGCGGAAAAGCAGCCACAGGTGATCGCGGTAGGGGGTTTTATCCTTGCTAAACCGTGTATCGCGCCGAATACGGGCCAGACACTTGGCAGGCCTGACCTCCATATCGTCCGCCACCTGCTTCACCGCAGGCGCCATGGCGTCGATAAAATCATAAAACGGCTGTCTGACCGAATTCTCATAATCATCCCGATGCTCATTAAAGAAAGAAGCCTCGTTATGAAACCGTAAATCCAGAAAAAAACGCACCGTATCTTCGGGAAATCCCTCAAACATTGTTCGGTCATCCTTTGATTATTTGGTCATTTGATTTGTTTCATCCATCACACGCAGACACGCGTAACCCCTGCGTTTCTTTATTATACAAGGGTTTTAGGGGAAACACAAGCCCGTCCGCAGGCTTTGCCTTTGCCCTGAACAGGCGCATTCAATTCGCCTCTCCACCGGAAAGCCAAACAAACGCCGAGCTGTTCACCCGTAAAAATGTGTTTTCAAGTAAACGAGATCGAAACCGGCTGAATGGAGCCCGGCTATGCGCCCTCCGTCCAATCAGCATAATGGGTACTTATGCGGGGAAACCGAACGGCAGAAGATGCCCTTTGCACGGCATCAACCCGCCGGCAGCCCCGTAATGCATTGGCAAATCGTTTTCCCAAAGCAGATGCGACTGCGTGATAGCAAACCGCATACAGGCGGAAGCCTGCGCGATCCTTCAGGCCCGTGCTTCATCATACGGTAGGCCCATGGCTGGACTGTGCCCAATAAACAAGCCGCCCGCGAAAAGTGCTTTTCGCGGGCGGCCACAGGTTTTATTTATTGATCGGTTGGTTGGTCCTCGGTACGGCGGCGTCTGCGGCGTGTGGAAGTGCGATGTTCGGCGGGCGCTTGCTCCTCCGGCTCGTAGCTTGTCCACTCGTCTCCATTCGCGGGTTCAAACCCTTCCCCTTCAAGGGCCGCGTCGTCAGCCGTTTCTTCCTCCGTCGGGCTGTAAGCCTCGCGGCTTTCGTCCGTTCCGGGTTCTTCCTCCGTCATCCTATCGGCTTTCGACGGCCTTTTGTAAGGTTCTTCCTCATACCCTGCCGCATCGTCACTGTAATCGTCCGCTTCCCGATAGGCTTCCTGTTCCTCTCGGTATTCGGCCGCGCCGTATTCCGCTTCCGATTCCCGCGGCTCTGCAGGCTTGCGGTACGCTTCATCGGAGGTATAAGCGCTTTTACCCTTGCCCTGCGCTTCATCCGCCGTGTCCATAACGCCGGAACGCTGATAGGCGTTGCGCACATATTTCATGTGCGGAAGCTCCTCCTCGCTGAGCGGCTCTTCCGTTGTATCGCCTGCAAATACCGTATCTTCCGGCACAGGCTCGGCAGCCGTTTCGGCAGGCGCAGGCGTCTGCGCAGCCTGCGGAGCGGTTTCTTCCTCGCTGGGGGCAATATAATCCCTGCGCTTTACGCGATCCAGATGATCCAGCGCCGCGTCGTGCGCTTTCTTCTCCAGATACCGTTTCCGGGTCGCGAAAATCAGCAGAATCGCTACGCCGGCCAGCAGAATGC
>JAQUXV010000016.1 GCA_028692205.1 Eubacteriales bacterium | reverse complement strand
TCCTCCATTCCGCTGTTCATCGGCTTCACATCGGCGGGGCTGCCGGTGGGCGTCACGTTTTCGTTCCTCATTTCCTCTCCGATGGTGGATTTGGGTTCGCTGCTGCTGCTCATGAGTATTTTCGGGGCGGAAGTGGCCGTGATCTATGTGGTTGTCGGCCTGGTTATCGCAGTTATCGGCGGAACGATCATTGAAAAGCTACACATGGAAAAGCATGTCGAAAGCTTCATCCTGAAAGCCGGAAGCGTTGACATCGAATCCCCGAATTTGACAAAGAAAGACCGATTGGTTTATGCCAAAGAGCAAATGGCAGCCACCTTCAAGAAGGTGTTCCCCTATATTCTGATCGGCGTTGGCATCGGCGCAATCATCCATAACTGGATTCCAGAAGAATGGGTATCGATTGTGCTTGGCAGCAGAAACCCCTTCGGCGTTGTGCTGGCAACCCTGATCGGCGTTCCGATGTATGCCGACATTTTCGGCACCATCCCAATTGCGGAAGCGTTGCTGTCTAAAGGTGCACAGCTTGGAACGATCCTGTCGTTCATGATGGCGGTCACCACGCTGTCTCTGCCGTCTATGATCATGCTGCGCAAAGCGGTAAAACCGAAGCTGCTGGCGCTGTTCATTGTCATCTGCACAGTCGGCATCATCGCTGTCGGCTACTTTTTCAACGCGATTCAAGGATTTATTATATAGGAGGAAGCATTATGGCAAAGGCTTGGTACCCGGTGATCGATTATGCAACCTGTACGGATTGCGGTATCTGTTCTTCCTTTTGCTCGCACGGCGTCTATGACGCGGCAAAAGCGCCGACCCCCGTTGTTTCCAATTCGGAAGCCTGCGTAGACCATTGTCATGGATGCGGAGGCCGGTGCCCCGTGGGCGCGATCACCTATATCGGCGAAGATACCGGTTGGACACCGCCCAAGGGCGCGCAGCCGGCTGCGGAAAGCGGCTGTTGCTGCGGCGGGCAGGAGCCTCCCCAAAAAGCAAAGAAGACCGGATGCTCCTGCGGGGGCGACTGCTGCTGCTGAATCGGAAAAGGTGGCTAAAGATCATTGTCCCGATCCTGATCGTGCTTGTCGTCGTTGGAATCTGGGCCTATAAAAACGTCTTTTCTGCGCCTGTGGAAGGAATACAACAGCAGGACAACATTGATTTTGCCCTGGAGACCGAGGCTGTTGATCTGGATGCGCTTACCGCCTACGGGCTTCCGATCATCATCGATTTCGGCTCCGATTCCTGTATCCCCTGTAAGCAGATGGCGCCTGTCCTTAAAACCATGAATGAAGAAATGCAGGGCAGGGCCATGATTAAGTTTGTGGATGTCTGGAAGCATAGTGAGGCCGCGGCCGGGTTTCCCATACAGGTGATTCCTACGCAGGTCTTTATCAACGCCGACGGTACGCCGTATACCCCCAGCGACGGCGTTACTATCGAATTTGTGAAGTATAGCTATAAGGAGACCGGAGAGCATGCGTTTACCGCGCATCAGGGAGGATTGACCGAGGATCAGATGCGTACCATCCTTGCGGATATGGGGGTGACCGATTGACTGCCGCGTTGGAAAAGCTGGCCGGAATGATTGCGGAAAGTGGCTGGCTTGCCCCGCTCCTCGCGCTTGCGGCAGGGATGCTCACATCCTTTACGCCCTGTTCCCTGTCCGGGATCCCCCTTGTAATCGGATATGTCGGCGGAGTTGGGAAGAACGAACCCCAAAAATCGTTTTGGCTTTCCGTCACTTTTGCGGCCGGGTCCGCCGTTTCGTTTACCATTCTTGGCGTTGCCGCATCCCTTGCCGGAAGGCTGATCGGAAACGCGGCCTCCTGGTGGTATATCGCCCTGGGTGTGCTGATGGTGCTGATGGCGATGCAAACATGGGTAATTGTTGAGCTCATCCCCTCCAGCTATCTGATTTCCCGAAACAAGCGAAAGGGCTTCCTCGGGGCATTGATCGCCGGTATTCTCGGGGGTATCTTTTCCTCGCCGTGCGCAACGCCGGTGCTGATCGCGCTGCTTGCCATAGTTGCCGGGAAGGGGAGCATCCTTTGGGGCATATTGTTGCTGCTGCTTTATTCCATCGGCCACGGCATTCTGGCAATCGTCGCCGGAACGTCGGTAGGGCTTGTGCAAAAGCTGGCTTCCTCTCCCCGATATGTCAAAACAAGTGCAATATTGAAAATTGTTTTGGGTGCGCTTATACTATTGATTGGCTTCTATATGTTCTACCTTGGATTTTAACAATGGATAAAGGAGATATGTGTGATGGCGCTTTTTGGAAAGAAAAATGAAAAAACTACTTCCTGCTGCTGCGGAGGCAACTGCAATGCGGAAAGTATGGCGAAAGCAGAAGACGCAAAAACCGAAGGGGCGAGCGTAAAGGTGCTTGGAAGCGGCTGCGCGAAATGCAACGCGCTGGAAGCGGCAACAAAAGCGGCGCTGGAGCAACTCGGTATGGATACGACCATCGACCATGTAACCGACTTTTCGCAGATTGCGGCATACGGCGTGATGTCGACACCCGCTCTTGTCGTAGACGGGAAAGTGGTTGCTTATGGCAAGGTTCTTAAGACCGAGGAAGTCGTGAAGATCCTGCAAAAGGTCAGAGGTTGATCGCCCGGCGAATGAGGGGTGCGGCCTGTAATGGGAAGGAGTGATAATATGGATAGGGCAGAAAGTGCCATCGCCTGTTTTATGAACGGGTGCAATTGCTCTCAGGCGGTTTTAACGGCATTTTACGAGGAATACGGTATCGACAAAAAACTTGCCATGAAAATTGCCTGCCCCTTTGGCGGCGGCATGGGGCATACAGGGCAGGTTTGCGGAGCTGTTTCCGGCGCGCTGCTGGTTCTGGGCTTGAAGTACGGACAGGATGACGTTGAGGACCGACAGTCTAAAGAGCGGAATTACCTGATCGTAAAGGATTTTGTGAACCGTTTCAACGCGCTGAACGGCTCTACCCATTGCAGCGATCTGATTGGATACGATTTGAGCGACGATGCGCAGCTGAAGGCCGCACGGCAAACGGACGTTTTTAAAGTCAAATGCAGCCGATACGTCGGTGACGCGGTAAGGCTGCTGGCGGAAATGATTGCCGAATACGATAAAGCATAATTGCCGCTGAATTGCTTTTTTATCAAAACCATTGTAGCCAATGGTTTTGATTTTGTGTATAATATGCGTGTATGAGCATATGCGGATTATCGAAGGGGGATGCAGTCAATTGGTCGAACTATTTAAGGCACTGTCGGATGAAACCCGGCTTCGCATGCTGTCGCTTCTTCTGGACGGAGAGATGTGCGTTTGCGAAATTGAAGATTGCCTCGGTTTAACGCAGTCGAACGCCTCAAGGCATCTCAACGCGCTGAAGAATGCAGGCATCCTTTCCAGCAGCAGGCATGCGCAATGGACGTATTACCGGCTGAATGAGAAGTTCAGCCATGAGAATCAGGAACTGATCGGGTATCTGTCCGAGAAGTTCAAAGCGCTTCCAACCTATGAGACGGACAACCAAAAAAAGAAAAAGTGCGAACAGGCGGATCTGTGCGGTAAAAAAGGAGCGAATTGCAATGAGTAAGGCAAAAGGCACGGGCATCGGCTTTTTTGAAAAGTATCTTTCGCTTTGGGTGCTGCTGTGTATGGCCGCCGGGGTGCTGGTCGGCCGGTTCCTGCCCGGTATTCCCGCGTTTCTCGGGCGATTCGAGTATGCCAACGTTTCCATCCCGATCGCGATCCTGATCTGGCTGATGATCTACCCCATGATGTTGAAGGTTGATTTCCAAAGCGTTAAGGACGTCGGTAAAAACCCGAAGGGGCTGTTTGTAACCTGGGTTACGAACTGGCTTATCAAGCCCTTTACCATGTTCGGTATTGCGTGGCTGTTCTTCTTCGTGATTTTCAAGGCCCTGATACCGGCGGAACTCGCGCGCAGCTATCTGGCCGGGGCCGTATTGCTGGGGGCCGCCCCCTGCACGGCGATGGTGTTCGTATGGAGCCATTTGACGCACGGAAATCCGGCTTATACGGTGGTGCAGGTGGCGACGAACGATCTGATTATTCTGGTTGCCTTCACGCCCATCGTAAAGCTCCTGCTCGGCATCAGCGGCGTAACCATTCCATGGGATACGTTGATTCTTTCGGTTGTCCTGTTCGTCGTTATCCCCCTCGTCGGCGGGGTGCTTACGCGAAAGTCTGTTGTGAAACGGCGCGGGCTCGAGTATTTTGAAAAAGGCTTCATCCCGAAATTCGGCAACGTAACGACGATCGGGCTATTGCTCACCCTCGTCATCATCTTCTCTTTCCAGGGCGACGTTATCCTGAATAACCCGCTGCACATTGTTTTGATTGCGGTTCCGTTGATTATTCAGACGTTCCTCATCTTCTTCATTGCCTATCTTGCTGCGAGAAAGTTGAAACTGCCTCACGATATCGCCGCCCCCGCTGGGATGATCGGCGCTTCTAATTTCTTTGAACTTGCCGTGGCGGTGGCTATCTCGCTTTTCGGCACCACGTCGCCCGCCGCGTTGGCGACCATCGTAGGGGTTTTAACCGAGGTGCCGGTCATGCTCATTCTCGTCAGGATCGCCAACAACACGAAAGGATGGTTCCCGGCGAATGAAATATCAAATCAGGGAAATGCTTGAGGCAGACTGGCCGGAGGTAAGCAAAATTTACCGGGAAGGGTTGGCAACGAACCTTGCAACGTTTCAAACGGAATGTCCCGACTGGGAAACCTGGAACGCTTCCCACCTGAAAGTTTGCAGGTTTGTGGCTGCCATAGAGGGCAAGGTCGCCGGCTGGGTGGCGCTCACCGCCGTATCGAGCCGCTGTGTTTACGCGGGCGTAGCGGAGGTCAGCGTCTATATCGGCGAAAGCTATCGCGGTACCGGCGCCGGAAAAGCGCTCCTGACGGAGATAATCCGCCGCTCCGAGGAAAGCGGGTTCTGGACGCTGCAATCCGGCATCATGCAGGAGAATGTGGCGAGTGTTCGGCTGCACGAAAGCTGCGGCTTCCGTATGGTGGGCTACCGGGAAAAGATAGCTCAGGATCGTTTCGGCCGCTGGAGGAACACCGTGCTGATGGAGCGGCGAAGTGAAAGTGACCGTTTGGGATGCGGTTCCAAGTGTGCCTGCGGCGGGAAAGAGACAAGCGCCGCGCAGTGAAAATGCCCGAAACGATATATGAAACGCCGGTGATCCTTTCGGATTACCGGCGTTTCATGCTGTTAAATAATTGGCTGCGCCACATTTTTGAGTTTACGGGTGCTGTTTACGGCAAAGCCGCAAGCTCCCCGCCCGACCAGCAAAGCCGGTCGATACGAATTTAATTGAAGGGTTGAGCCCCTCCGAGATCATCCATCAGACGGGGGTTTTCGGCCGGGGCCCATTCACAGTTGCCTTCCAGCTGACAGCGGCAGTTGCAGCAATCAGCCCCGTCGCCGAGTGTTTTTGTTCGCTGAAAACCGTTGCCTATCAGCCATGAAAACGGGTAATCCATCCGACAGATGCCGGGAAGCATCGCTTCCGCTCCGTGCGCACGGGCGAACTGCTGCATGCATGGCGTAGCGGGTAATATCGATTTCGAAGGCGTTTGGATCGATTCCCCGGCAGCGGATCGTCCAGTCCCATGGGTGCAGCTCGCCCCGCCGCTGGCGCGCCACATGTGCGGAAGCCTTTTTGCGGAAACCGGAGAAGTAAGAACTGCCCACCGCGTGCAGAAACGGTTGAGGGATGAGCGTAGCCAGACGTTCGTTCAGAAACCAGATGATGGCGTCCGCTTCGGCGCGGTCAATAGTGAATACGCATAACCGTTATTTTTTATTGCGTATGGCAACAGTATAAGCAAAAGTGGATTTGGCTCTGCAACCATGGTATCATAATCGATAGATTCATATGAACAGGCGGTGAACCATGCTTAAAATCGGCGAATTCTCAACGCTGACCGGCATCAGCATTCACATGCTCCGCAATTACGACAAGATTGGATTGCTCAAGCCGGAACAGGTGGACGGCATGACAGGCTACCGCTTTTATGGTGAAAAGCAGATTGTCCGGGCGAATCATATTCAGGTGTTAAAGCGCCTTGGCTTCGGCTTGCATGAAGCCGCTGAAATTCTGACAGATGACACGCCGGATAGCCGGATAAGGGGCTTTCTGGAAGAAAAGCTGAAAGAGCGGGAAGAATTCCTATCCATAACGAAAAAGCAGATTGCGCAGATGCGGCAGGCGCTTGATGAACTTGATGCGCGAAACGAATATACACTGTCCGTCAGCGTGAAGCACTTTTCCGCGCGCAGGGTCGTCGGTTTGCGGGATGTGATACGTGCCTTCAATGAAGAAGGGCTGCTGTGGGAACGCCTTAACAGAGCATGCCAAGTCCATGGAGTCAGGCTGGCGGACGTACCCTATAGTATGGCGATCACACACAGTGTGGATTTTGAGAAAAACTGCATCGATACGGAGGTTTTCAGGGTCATTGATCAGGGGGACCCGGGCATAGTGGGGCTGCGCTTCTGGGAGATGCCGGAAACAGATGTAGCTGTTGTGGCGTTTCAGGGCATCTACAGCCGGATAGGCGAAATCAACCGGTATATTTATCACTGGATCGTTGAAAATGGATACAGGATTTCCGGAAAAGCGTTCAACGTCTACTATGTCTCGCCGGGAAACGAACCAAACCCTGAAAACTATGTCACCGAAATTTGCTATCCCATTAAAAATTGTTCTTGACTCTTCCATGGTGCGAGGGTATATGCTCCGGTTGTCAGCTTGGCTGGCACAAGGAGGTTTCCAATGATGGCAAAGAAGATCCTTGCGGTACAGCATCATCTGGATGATTACGAATGTATGTGGAACGGTATTGAGGATTTATATATCCGGGATACCGGAGAAGCTCTTCCGCCGAGCTTCTTTTTCAGCCTTTCCTCATTTGGCTCGTTTTGCTATCGGAAAACGCCTAAATCAGCCCTGAAGCGGATGGTTTCGTTGGGGGACGGGCGCACAAAGCAGATGTATCGGTTTTTGGCGCCCATCGCAGGCTTCACATACAAGCATTACGAGTATCAAACCTTTGAACAGGCGCTTACGAAGGCCAAGGCGGAGATCGACGCCGGGTATCCGATCGTTTTAGGCGCGCTGGATATGTACTATCTGCCGTACTTCCCAAAGCTGTATCACGGAGACCATATTCCGTTTCATTATGTATTGATGATCGGTTACGATGAGGCTGCGCAATGCATTGATTTGCTTGATTGTGCACGCCAGGAAGCGCAGACGCTGCCTTTGGATGCGCTTCGCCAGGCGTGGGACTGCGGTTACCCTGGGCTTTCAAAACCAAATACCGTCTGCACCATCAGGATGAACGCTACAAAGAACAAATGCCAGATTGCAAAGGAAGCGCTGGCTACAAGGGGCGAGATGTTCTTACATCCGCCGGTGAACTTTGTTGGGAAAAAGGGCTTTGAGAAATTCATTCACGAGCTGCCCCAGCTGAAAAGCGAGCTCACAAAAGAGGAGTACGATAAGCTGCTTGAAAACATGGTAACATTCTTTGGCACCGTACCGACGGTTCCCAATGCACTGCGGGGGATTGATGCGCCGGACGAAGTGGCTTTTTGTGGCGGCTTTGATAAAATGAGCCGGATTCTTGATGATATGGGCCAAGAATATAACAATAAAGCGTGGCTTACAGCCGCCGCACATTTCCAGGAAGGCGCCGCATTCATCTCCGAAATTACCAATATCATCGTGGCCTATCTGACCGGGAAACGCGATGGGACGCATGAACTACCAGGGCTGTTTACTAACGTTATGGATATCATGGAGGATCAATTTGTGCTTCTGGGGAAGTAATATTCCAAACGAATGTACGTAAACCAAAATGAAGCTGGGAGGTTATGATATGGCTTTTGATTTCAGAAAAGAATACAAAGAGTTTTATATGCCCAAGAACAAGCCGGAGATTGTTACGGTTCCGGCCGCCAACTATATTGCGGTACGGGGAGAAGGCAACCCGAATCAGGAAGGCGGAGCCTATCAGCGGGCGATCGGCATTCTATACGCGGTTGCCTATACCCTTAAAATGAGCTATAAAGGCGCGCACAAAATTGCTGGTTTTTTTGAATACGTGGTTCCGCCACTGGAGGGTTTCTGGTGGCAGAAAGATGTTGCTGGCGTTGATTACGGAAATAAGGACTCGTTTCACTGGATTTCTGTGATACGCCTGCCGGACTTTGTGACAAAGGACGATTTTGATTGGGCGGTGACAGAGGCATCCAAAAAGAAAAAGATGGATTGTTCTGCGGCGGAGTTTTTAACGGTTGACGAAGGTTTGTGTGTGCAAATTATGCACATTGGCCCGTTTGACGACGAGCCTGCCACGGTTGCCATTATGGACAAGTATCTGAGGGAAAACGGATACACGAATGACATGACGGATACGCGCCTGCACCACGAAATCTATCTTTCGGATACCCGAAAAGTAGATGCGTCACAATGGAAAACCGTCATCCGTCATCCGATTCGGTAGATGGGTACGGTTAAAAGCGAATGCGCGCAATGCGAAGAAAATGGGTTTATGAATCTCCGGCAGAATGTTCTTGAAATGAAACATGCCCCTCACTTTCTAAAGTATATGGTTAACGAGCAAACGCCTTATGATAAAATAAAGGCGACAATATAAACCCTGTTACTTGAAAACGAAGTTGCAATAAATAATCACGATCACCGTCCCCAAGAACCTTCTCTGTTTTCCTGACCGCCAAAGGTATTGTTCACGTTCCATTTATGAACCATCAGCTCCTACATCACTTCGCGGACAGTGTAATACTCTGCAAATGCTGCTTTCTTCTCTGAAAGCAGCGCTGTATATTTCTGATCCAAATTCTTGATGGTGTGGAGTTCCTTCACGCTCAATTCATCCACGGTCTTTTGGGCCGCTTTATGTAAGAGAATCTCGCCCTCGTACTCCGAAAAATATTGCCGAGAGTATCCCGCCTTTTATTACCTGCATGCCGATCCTTCTTGTTTCGAAGCAGCTTGACTCCTCAGAAAACTCCATAAAAACTCCATAGTCCTCCTTTACAGTACAAGTGTAAACATGAAAGGAGGCATGACTCATGAATACCAATCGAAAAATCCTGATTGTGGTTCTCGGCTTGCTTGCGTTGGCTCTGCTGGTTTTCGGCGCCACTAGTTTTACCCAGCAGGCTGGGTACTGGCCCGGCATGATGGGTACCTATACAACCAATCGTTCTGTAGGGATGATGGGCGGATACGCCTATTACGGGAACGACGTTGAAACCAAAACCGAAGCGGAGCTTCAAACGGATATCCAGACTGCGCAAGCAAACGCACAGGTCGATGAAGCGGCAAACACCGTCACCTACACCGGCAACGACATCAAGATTGTGATGCTTGGAGGGCCGGAGGAAGCGGATGAAAAGTTTGTCGTCGCAGGGCTTGTGAACCCGACGATTTATCTGCCAAAGGACGCGACTGTTACGCTGGAGTTTGTCAACGCGGATGAAGGTATGCCGCATGCCTTTGAAATCACGACTGCTGCTCCCCCCTACTATTACATGGCCATGATGAGCGGCGGAGTATACCCGGGCAGCTTTATTCGCACCTTACCGGCGGCGAACGCCGACGAGTATCCGGTCGCGGAAGTCACGTTCCAGGCTGGTACAGCAGGCACATTCTACTACCTCTGCCAGTACCCCGGCCATGCGGCAGAAGGCATGTATGGTATGATCGTCATCGAGTAAACTGCCAACACGGAACCGACAGCAAAAAGCCTTCCCACAACGGAGAAGGCTTTTTCGCTATAACAAGGCAAGTTCAGTCGATTTTCAATAGCCGGGCATTGATGGCCACGATGATCGTGCTCAGCGACATCAGCACCGCGCCAATCGCCGGGTTCAGCACAATGCCAAGGGGGTAAAGCACTCCGGCGGCCAGCGGCAGGGCGAGGATATTATAACCGGTTGCCCACGCGAGGTTCTGAACCATTTTGTGGTAAATTGCTTTGGATAGCTGAATGATCCTCAGGATATCCAGCGGGTTGTTTTTGACCAGAATCACGTCCGCCGTCTCCACGGCGACGTCCGTACCGGTGCCAATGGCGATGCCCAGATCAGCCTTGGCCAGCGACGGCGCGTCGTTGATGCCGTCGCCCGTCATCGCGACCATGCGCCCTTCCCGGTGTAGCCTGTCTACCGTTTCAGCCTTCTGGTCGGGCAGCATTTCCGCAAACACCTGGTCGATGCCCAGCTTGTCCGCCACATAGGCTGCGGCTTTCCGATTATCCCCGGTCAGCATGATGGATTGAACCCCCATGGATTTCAGTTGCTGCACAGCAGTTTTGGCCGTGTCCCGAACGATGTCGGATAGGGCGATGGAGCCCATCAGTAAATGATCCACCAACACAAAAACAACGGTCTTTCCCTGCCCGGCATGTTCGGCGTATCTGCTTTCGTCAAACGGTATTTTTTGCTCCCGCAGATACCCCGGACTTACGACCATAATCTGCTTGCCCTCCAGCGTGGCCTGCAGTCCCTTGCCGGGCAGCGTCAGGGGCTCCCGCACGGGCAGCAGCGTACAATTCTGTTTTTCCGCTTCCCGCAGAATGCCCTTAGCAATCAGGTGCTCGGAATTGACTTCCACCGAAGCGGCATAGGTCAACAGTTCCTTTTCCGTCAGCTGGTCGGCGTGAAGATCCGTCACGCCGAACTTCCCTTCGGTCAGCGTGCCGGTTTTATCAAACACGACGGTGTTCAGGTTTCTAGCGTTTTCAAAGGCGGCCCGGTTGCGGATCAGTAGCCCGTGCTTCGCGCCGATGCTGGTGGAAACGGATGTGACCAGCGGAATCGCCAGCCCAAGCGCATGGGGGCAGCAGATGACGATCACCGTGACCGCGCGGGTAATGGCAAAGTTGAGCCCGTACCCCAAGGCGAGCCATACGGCAAAGGTAGCAATGCCGGAAGCCAGCGCAATGAAAAACAGCCATTTGGCCGCGGTATCCGCCAACCGCTGCGTTTTGGATTTGGATGCCTGCGCTTCCCGCACCAGTCGGATCACCTGCGACAGGAACGTGTTATCACCCACGCGTTCCACGGTGAACCGGAAAGCGCCGTCGCCGTTCACGGAACCGCCGGTCACCTCGTCCCCGGCCTTTTTATCCACGGGAGCAGATTCGCCGGTGATCATGGATTCGTTGATCGACGACGCACCCTCGATGATCTTTCCGTCAATCGGGACTTTTTCACCGGGTTTGACGAGCACCACATCGCCGGTTGTCAGAACGTTGACCGGCACATCCACCGCTTCGCCGCCTTCCCCAATCCGGTGCGCCGTATCGGGCATCAGCCGGGCCAGCTCCTCCAGCGCCATGGACGCGCCCATCACCGAGCGCATTTCAATCCAGTGCCCCAGCAGCATAATAACGATCAGTGTTGCCAGTTCCCAGAAGAAATCCATACCCGCCAGCACGAACACAGTCAGGGCACTGTACAGATAGGAAACGGAAATGGCAAAGGCGATCAGCGTCATCATGGCGGGCGCTTTCTGCTTCAGTTCTTCCAGCGCACCCTTGAAAAACGGCTTGCCACCGTACACGAACAGCAGTGTCGATAAGGCGAATAGGATGTATTTACCGCCGGGGATCGACAGGGTAAGCCCAAGGAAGCCCTGAATCGCCGGTGACAGAATCAGAATCGGGAGGGTCAGCACGAGGGAAACGAAAAACCGGCGTTTGAAATCCTGCACCATCATGGCGTGGTGTGCGTGGCCGCTCATGCCTGAGTCGTGCGCCATGCCAGCGGTATGCCCGGCATGGGCATCCATGGAGGCATGGTTTTCATGCTGCATGGTATGCCCCTGCTCAGGGTCGGACGCGCCTTTTGTGTGCATGCCGTGCGCATGAGAGTCGTGTGGAGACATAGATTCCATGTGGGCCATCGTATCCGTGTGCTCATGCTCCTCATGGCCGGCAGTCGCGTGCTCGTGATCCGTATGGGGGTGGTTATGCTGATGGGCGTCCATGGCGGTTTCTCCTTTCTGTACAGACCGGAAGGAATCGGAAATGTATAGGACAGCAGGATATTTCTGTTAGGGAGGACACCCTGCCGGAGTATCGGCTATTGCCGGGGCAGCGTGATCGTAAATTCGGTACCGGCATCCGGCTGGCTGTTGACCGTGATAGTTCCTTGATGCGCGGTGACAATGGATTTCACAATCGTGAGCCCGATCCCAGCCCCGCCCGATTTGCGGCTGCGGGACTTGTCCGCGCGGTAAAACCGGTCAAAAATATAGGGCAGGTCGGCTTGCGGGATGCCCACGCCAGTATCGCGTACCTTAATCTGAACCGCCTTAGAATCTCCGGTCAGCGTGACCGATACCGTATCGCCCTCCCGGGTGTATTTCAGCGCGTTGGACAGCAGGTTCAGCATCACCTGATGAAGCTGATCACGGTCGGCCGATATTGTCTGGATTTCTCCCTGAAAGCGCAGGGTTTTCCCCTGTGTTTTAAAAGGACTGCGAACCGAGGCCATCGTATCTTGAATCAGTTCGGCAACATCGAACGACTCCCTGTGCAGTTCAGCTTCCTTGCGCTCATAGCGCGCCAGCTCGGCAAGATCGCCCACCAGCCTGCTGATGCGGAGAATTTCATCATAGAGCACCTTTACCCGTTCCGGATTCAGCTCCCACACCCCGTCCATCACGGCTTCCAGATTTCCCTGTATCGTCGCCAGCGGGGTGCGCAGCTCGTGGGCAATGTCGCTGGAGGCCTGCGCGCTGCGCTCCTCCTGTTTTTGCAATGTGTCCGCCAGCTTGTTGACGGTGTCGATCAGGCGGCGTATCTCGATGGTCTTCGTTTTATCCGTGATGGAGGCTCCGTAGGAACCGTCGGCAATCTTCTGTGCCTTTTCAACCACCCGCGCGATGGGGTTGCTGATCTGCCGGGAAATGATGATGCCGATGGCCAGCGCCACAAGCGCCGTAAAGACACCCACCCATACGATCAGGGTGTTGATGGTGCTGATAAAAGAAAGGTCGCTGTCGGTATAGTAAAACGGCCCATAGTAGCCGATGGTCGCCGCGCCGACGGTCTGCCCATCGTTGTTAATTTCGTAGGAGACTTCCTCATATCCGCCCTGCCAGTTGCTGTAACGGCGGTGCATATTGCTGCTCATATTGCTCATCATTTGTCGGCACATGTCGCTCTGGTGGGTGTTGGCGTCCCAAAGCACCGTGCCGTCTACGTCCGTCACTTTCACCATCAGGCTGTTATCCAGCGCGCTTACGCCGATCTCCTCAACGGCGGCTTCGTTCCAGCCCCCGGCGATGAGATAGCTTTGGGTGAGCAGCGAGATAATATTCCTTTCTTCCTTCTTCTGCTGATTGGTGACATAGGTTTGGAACTGACGCTCCAAAACGATGTTGGACAGCAAGATGATTGCGGAGACGCAGATCAGAATAATCAGCACATAGGATGCCGACAGTTTGGTGCGCAAACGAACCTTCATGCTTCGCCTCCGAATTTATAGCCAATGCCGTGCACGGTGACAATGAACCTGCAGTTCTTCGTGTCGCTTTCGATTTTATGCCGCAGGTTTTTAATGTGGGAATCCAGCGAGCGGTCAAAGCCGTCATACGCATCGCCCAGCGCGTAGGTAATCAGATCGTCCCGGGTGTAGATACGGCCCGGGTTTTTCGCCATGGTCACCAAAAGATCAAACTCGATGGGGGTCAGGCTAACGGATACCCCGTTCTTCATAACCTCATGCTTCATCACGTCGATTACCAGTTCTCCGCCGTTAAACGATAAAACGCCGGACACATGATAATTGCCGCCCTCCGCCCTGCGCAGCAGCGCGCCTACCCGCGCGACCAACTGCCGCGGGCTGAAGGGCTTGGTAACATAATCGTCGGCGCCAATATCCAGCCCCTTCAAAATTTGCGCTTCCTCCGCCTTGGCTGTCAGCATAATGATGGGCACGCGCGAGGTTTTACGGATCGTTTTGCAAATCTCTTCTCCGCTGATGTCGGGGAGCATCAAATCCAGAACGATCAGCGCGATTTGCTCGTTCTGGAAAAGCCGCAGGGCATCCTGCCCGTTATAGGCCGTATGAACGGCATAGCCGTTTTTGATTAGGTAAGACTCGACGAACTCCACAATCCGCTCTTCGTCGTCCACCACAAGGATTTGTTGTTTTTCAGCATCCATATGGCACACTATCTCCTATCAGCGCTTAGGGCTTTCGCTGTTTTCCCGTTTTTCCAGCGTGCAGCAATCCAGCGGCTGGGTTCCGAAAGTTTCCTGGTTGGCCTTCGCCAGTCGATCCAGAAAGCGGTTTATTTTTTGCTTCAGCTTTTTGAACATTCTTTTCACCCCCCATTCTATCGTAGCAAGGATAGTATTGCAAACGAATATGGAGATTTTATGAGGAGGCGCGAAGTGCATGCCACATCTCCATAATTTCTCCATTTGTTTGCAATACCATAACGGTGGATCAAATCACGAAAGGAGTTTTACCGATGTTAGCATTTTGCAGAGGCCTTTGGGGCGGATATGGAATGACCGGTACCTGGTGGATGGGAGGAATTGCGATGTTCGTTGGCGTTGTTTTGGTTGGAGTGGTGATTTACCTGCTGGTCAGCAATAACCGGCGCACGGGAAGCCGTCACACCTCCGAAGCGCAGGACATTCTGAAAGAGCGGCTGGCTAAGGGCGAAATCGACGAAGAAACCTATGAGCGGCTGCTGAAAAAAGTAGATTAAGCAAACGCTTTGCCGCAAATGTCGGACAGGCGCTTGCTGATCGGAACCACTGTTCGGGCAAGGTAAAAGCATAGAGCAACAGCGACCGGGGCACGCCATCGGCAGTACCGCAATCCACAAGTCAAGAGTGCTATCACTTGTAGCAAAAAGAGCATCCCAGGATTGGGATGCTCTTTTTGCTGCGGTCTTATCTTGCCCGCCCTTTACCGCACCTTAAGTTAACTAATGTCTTCCCGGTGGCGGGCCTGATTATGCTTTTTTCTGCTACGAAACATAGCCTATCAATATGCATAAGATTCCGCTTTAATTGATGGTTTCTTTGTGGAGGACATTAAAAACGGCGATATTTTTATTTTTGTCCACAAGCATTCTAAGACGTGTCCGACACTATTTTAAGTCACGTGCTATGAAGATCACCCCCAATTCTCTCGAATTGTCAGCGGGTGATCTTTCTATGACTGCAAAATCAGCCGAAATGTTCTCTCCAAAGTTCTCTCATTTCTCCCCCCATTTTCTCCATTTTCACGAAATTCACGCAAATTTCGTCACAGCTCGAGATTCTTTGCCCTGCAAGGCATACAACATAAAAGGCGTTGGAAACCCTCGCTTTTCGAGGTTCTGCAACTTCTTCTCACTTATCAGATTTTTGGCATTTTCCGCCAACGTCCGAATGGCTTTATGTATTTAAAATCAGTTAAGGTGAAAGCCTCCGTGGGTTCGAATCCCACCCGCTCCGTCAGAAACCTACATATCCTTCTATATTAAATGGAAGGACGTATTCTGATTTTCTAATGCAAACCCACACAAAGAAGTAACCGATACCCGTGTTCCCAAGCCCGGCAAACCGTTGGAAGCTCCGGATGTTTCTTTATTACATCCTTTTCTCTCGAACCCCATACCCTACAGAAACCGCTCGCCTTTTGGCTTACGAGCCGCCCTCCCGCCAACCGCCGAGTGAACCGATATACCTCTACGCCCGCCAGCCGGTAAGCCCGGTGCCAAGCTGCTCCGATAAAACTTGCCGCGTCGGATTCTTCCCAGCGCGTCGAAAAGGGCTCAGGCCCGCTCGCTGTTTTCTTCTCTCCACCGGCGGGGCGGCATGCCGTAATACCGGTTAAAAGCCTGCGTAAATTGCGCGCCGCTGGAGTAGCCCAGCGAAGCGGCTATCTCCTCCTGTTTCAGCTTCTGCCCTTCCAACAGGGCGAGCGCTTTCTTCATTCGCAGGTCCGTAAGGCTTTCTTTGGGCGATGCGCCGCAAACCTCCATAAACACGCGAAACAGCTGGGAGCGGCTCAGGCCGACGAAGCTCGCGATATCGGCCACCTGTATCCCCAGATGGTAATTGCCCTCCATATACCAGCACGCCTTCTGATAGTATTGCTGGTGCGGGTTGCTTTCCGTTTCCGGCCCGCTTTGGGCAATCAGGGAAAGAAAGCGGTACAAGCCGCCCAACGCGGCCAGATCCCCCATCCGCAGATAGGCGATTTCTTCCGTCATGGTTTGGAGAATTTCAAACATCCGCCGCTCCGGCTCCGCGGTAAACACAGGATGGTCGGCGGTAAGCCCCACCTGTTTGGTAACGGCTTCGGCATCCCGGCCGTGGTAGCCGACCCACGCATATGTCCACGGCTGTTTAATGTCGGCCTGATACCGGGTAATCTCGTGCGGGAAGATAATGAAGCCCTGCCCCTCGTGCAGCGGAAACGCCCCCCGGGCCGAATAAAAAGTGCCTTTACCCGACGCGACATAGTGGATTAAGTAATAATCCCGTACGGCGGGGCCATAAAAATGCCCGGGCTTACATTCCTCATATCCGCACTGTTTTACCGTGATCCGGCCAAGCGGCAGCCGGCTTTCGCGCGCGGGGGTACGTTCTATGCTCATAGTATTCACCTTGCAACATTTTAGTATGCAGATACAACAAAAACTCCATTTATTTCAACAATAATTATGCTATACTTGCATCATTCTATTATAAATGGAACCGGGAGGAATCACAAGTGCCTAAGATTACTTTTATGGGTGCAGGCAGCACGGTGTTCGCCAAAAATGTGCTGGGAGACAGCATGATGACGCCTGCGTTGGCCGAATCCACCATCGCGCTGTACGATATTGACGCAATCCGCCTGAAGGAAAGCGCTATGATGCTTTCCAACCTGAACCGCAACTCGGGTAACAAGGCGGTGATCGAAAGCTACCTCGGTGTGGAAAACCGCAAAGAGGCTTTGCGGGGCGCAAACTATGTGGTAAACGCCATTCAGGTGGGCGGTTATGACCCCTGCACCATTACGGATTTTGAAATCCCCAAAAAGTACGGCCTGCGGCAGACGATTGCCGATACCCTGGGCATCGGCGGGATTTTCCGCGCCCTGCGCACCATTCCCGTGATGCTGGATTTTGCGCGCGACATTGAGGAAGTTTGCCCCGACGCGTGGCTGCTAAACTACACCAACCCCATGTCGATTCTGACCGGGGCCATGCTGCGGATGACTTCGGTGAAAACCGTCGGCCTCTGCCACAGTGTGCAGGTTTGCTGCCCGCACCTGTTTGAATCTCTGGGTATGCCCTACGACGACCGCGTACAGCAGAAAATCGCCGGTATCAACCACCAGGCATGGCTGCTGGAGGTTACCCGCGACGGCAAAGACCTCTACCCGGAGATCAAGCAAAAAGCGGCAGCTATGACCGAGAAGCACGACGACATGGTTCGCTATGAAATTATGAAGCGCTTTGGGTACTACGTCACCGAGTCGAGCGAGCATTCCAGCGAGTACACGCCTTACTTTATCAAGGCGAAGTATCCCGAACTGATTGAGCGCTTCAACATCCCGCTGGATGAATATCCCCGCCGCTGTGTGGAGCAGATTAAGAAATGGAACGATCAGCGGGATGAGCTGGTTCACAACCATCAGCTGACCCATGAGCGTTCGCATGAGTATGCCAGCTACATTATGGAAGCCATGGAGACGAATCTGCCGGTGAAAATCGGCGGCAACGTGATGAACACCGGGCTGATTACCAACCTGCCCCAGAACGCGGTAGTGGAGGTTCCCTGTCTGGTGGATAAAAGCGGCATAGCCCCCACCTACATCGGCGCGCTGCCCGAACAATGCGCCGCTCTGAACCGCACCAACATCAACGTGCAGCTGTTGACCATCGAAGCCGCTCGCACCCTGAAGAAGGATTTCATCTACCGCGCGGCCATGATGGATCCGCACACGGCGGCGGAGCTGTCCATCGACGATATCGTGAACATGTGCGACGATCTGATTGAGGCGCACGGCAACTGGCTGCCCACGTTTGCCTGACGGTCAATACGCACTCTGCCCACGCCGGGTCGCGGGGTTCAGGCCGTTGACAAACCTCTTGCAAGCACGCAAATTCAGCTTGCTTAAAAGGTTTAGATGCGTAAATCCATACCGCAAACGGGCGGGAGCGTATACCAACGTTCGTGTCCGCCCGTTGCGGCACACGCGACAAAGCAGGTAGCCCTTTTACAAACCAACCCCCTATCCGATTTTAACGGATAGGGGGTTTTCTGTCGCTGTATAATGCAATTAGCTATTTCCAGTCGTGGACAAGCCCCTCCCGCCGGGGCAGAAATTCCTCCGGGGTAAAGCTTTTACGGATCAGGGCGCGTGCCTCGTCCACTCCGGCAAGTTCGCCCGTCGCAATCCACTGGGCCATTATGTTGCCGAGCGCGGTGGCTTCCAGCGGCCCGGCCAGCACCCGAAGGCCCAGCGCATCCGCCGTCAGCTGGTTCAGCGTCCGGTTCTGGCAGCCTCCGCCTACGATGTGTACGGTCTGAAAAGGCGTGCCGATCAGTTTTTCAAGGGCGCGAACAGCATCGCGATAGCATAGCGCAAGGCTGTGATGCACGCAGAACAGCAGTTCCTCGTCGTTAGCGGGCAGGGGCTTGCCCGCTTCACGCAGGGCCGCCCGAATTTCCTCAATCATGCTTTTCGGGGCCAGAAAGCGTTCCTC
>JAQUXV010000299.1 GCA_028692205.1 Eubacteriales bacterium | reverse complement strand
CCCACGCGGTAAAGCGTCATCTTCACGCTGCAAACTTCGGGGTCCTCGGCGGCGCGGTTCAGCAGGTTCAGCACCGGCTCAAAACTGTGATAGGGGTGGTATAAAAGCCAGTCCTTCGCCGCGATCTGTTCAAATACATCTTCGCCGCAGAGCGCCGCGACGGCTGTGGGTTCCACGCGCTTGTACTTCAGTTCCGGCCTGTCCAGCAAGGTGTACAGGGACATCATCAGCTTATTCAGGTCCAACGGACCGGTTACGCGGTAGCGCCGTTCCCGCGGCACCTGAAAACGCCGCATCAGCATACGCAGCAGCTCCGCGCTCATGCGTTCTTCGGCTTCCAGCCGCACAACTTCGCCCGTGCGCCGGTCGATCAGCATTTCCCGTACCAGGGTGGCCACGTCTTCGTTGTCTTCCAGCGGAGCGTCCTGATTGCGAATAATGCGGTACAGGGACGCTTCTTCCACCTCGTCCTGCGGGAACAGAAGCGGCAGGAACATTTTCACCAAATCCTCCTGCCGGATAAAGCAACGCTCGTCCTGTGTGCCGGGCAGCTCGTACACCCGGGGGGACGTGGGCAGAGAGAGGCCCATGTAGCGGATTCGTGTGCCGCTTCTTGGCTTGAGCCGAATCAGGTAATGCAGTTTCTTTTGCGAAATCGGGGAAAGTTCCTCGCGCCACGGCACGGGCTTTAACTTGTTCATCAGTTCGCCCAGAAAAATCTCCTTCACACGGGCGCGCATGGCGTCGGTTAGGGCGAAAACCGGGTAAAACCGCACATTTTGGTGGTAAAGTTCACTGTGGATGCCTTCATAAAACGTATACTGCAAATTCTGTTGACGTAAAATAAAGTCGTTGGCTTTTTTATACAGCGCTGCGCCGGTATAACCGCAGGGGAGTGTAACCCTGCGCAGCGGGCCTTGCGCCGCCTCAAGCAGTGTGTGATAACGCACCTGGAAAAACTCGTCCAGATTGGAGGTGACGATCGCGAGGAACTTCGCTCGTTCCAGCAGAGGGTTGTCCGGATTATCCGCTTCCATCTGCACACGATGGTTGAACTGCAGCCATGTTAATTCCCTGTCAAAAAACATGGGGGGTGCGTCCTTCCGTCCGGCGTTTCCAAGCATACGTGTTCGGCGCCTCCGTTCCTTTGGGGTGCAAGGGTTCCCGCGACGCTGGCCCACAATGCGCGTGAACCTATACGTAAACTTAATTATAGCATAGAACGGCGGGCCCTTACAACCCTGTGCGGCAATGGAAAAGGCAAAACGCGCTTTCCGGCAATGGACGGGGAGCGATGGGTGCCGGTTGCGCGACGGTTTAGAATCCTGTATAATACTGCCGGTTTCATTGTTCGTTCCCATACCCCCGCAACGGCGGGTGAAGACGCTGCTTGGCCCGCTGGAAAGCGGGCGTCGTAAGGAGGCGTAACCGACATGAAAGGCATTATCCTCGCGGGCGGAGCGGGCACGAGGCTGTACCCGCTCACAATGGTGACCAGCAAACAGCTGCTGCCCGTATATGACAAACCTATGATTTATTACCCACTTTCCACGTTGATGCTGGCGGGCATCCGGGATATTCTGATTATTTCCACACCCACGGACACCCCCCGTTTTCGCGACCTTTTAGGTGACGGCAGCCAATACGGCATTTCATTGTCCTATGCCGTGCAGCCCTCGCCAGACGGACTTGCGCAAGCTTTCCTGATCGGGGAGGAATTTATCGGGGGCGACGCGTGCGCGATGGTGCTGGGAGACAATATATTTTACGGCAACGGCTTCTCCCGGATGCTTGCGGAAGCGGTGCAGAACGCCGAAAACGGTCGCGCGACCATCTTCGGTTATTTTGTGGAGGATCCCCAGCGGTTCGGCATTGTGGAGTTCGACGAGCGCGGGCGTGTGCTCTCGGTAGAGGAGAAGCCGGAGAACCCCAAGAGCAACTACTGCATCACCGGCCTGTATTTTTATGACCGGCGCGTATGCGAGCTGGCCAGACGGGTGAAGCCCAGCGCCCGGGGCGAGCTGGAAATTACGACGCTTAACGACCTGTATCTGCGGGACGGTTCGCTGGTCGCCAAGGTGATGGGCCGCGGCTTTGCGTGGCTGGATACCGGCACCATGGATTCACTGGCGGAGGCCACCAGCTTTGTACAGATCGTGGAAAAACGCCAGAGCATTAAAATCGCCGCGCTGGAGGAGATCGCCTATCACCGCGGCTGGATCGACCGGCCGACGCTCCTTGCCGCCGCCGACCGCTACGGCAAATCCCCCTATGGGCAGCACCTGAAGCGCGTTGCGGAAGGGCGCATCCAGTACGATCACTCGGACGGTGAAACGGACGGAACCGTATAAGCGTGGACAAGTAAGGAGCGCATGAATATGAAAATCGTCATTACCGGCGGCGCGGGGTTTATCGGCGCCAATTTCTGCGAATACGAGCTGAAACACCATCCGGAAGACCATTATATCTGCCTGGACGCGCTGACTTACGCGGGCAACCTTGCGTCGCTCAATAATGTAATTAACGAGCCGAACTTTACGTTCCTGCGCGGAGACATTGCCGACCGGGGCTGCGTAAACGCCCTGTTCGAGCGGGAGAAGCCGGACATTGTGGTGAATTTTGCGGCCGAAACGCATGTGGACCGCTCGGTGACCGACCCGGAGGTGTTTCTGCGCACCAATATCATGGGCACGCAGGCCCTGATGGACGCCTGCCGAACCTACGGCGTAGGGCGGTTCCATCAGGTGAGCACCGACGAGGTGTACGGCGATCTGCCGCTGGACCGTCCCGACCTGTTTTTTACCGAGCAGACGCCGCTGCACGCCTCCTCGCCCTACAGCGCCAGCAAAGCCAGCGCCGACCTGATTGTGCAGGCGTATGCGCGCACGTTTGGACTGCCGGTGAGCATCACCCGGTGCAGCAACAACTACGGCCCGTACCAGTTCCCCGAAAAGCTGATTCCGCTGATGATCAGCCGGGCGTTGGCCGACCAGAGCCTGCCGGTATACGGCAAGGGCGAAAACGTGCGCGACTGGCTGTATGTGGAGGACCACTGCGCGGCCATCGATCTGGTGATGCGCAAAGGCCGCGCGGGTGAAATATACAACGTCGGCGGGCATAACGAGCGCGCGAATATCGACGTGGTCAAAACCATCCTGCGGGAGCTGGGCAAGCCCGAAAGCCTGATTACCTTCGTCGCCGACCGCCCGGGGCATGACCGCCGTTACGCCATCGATCCCGCGAAAATCCACGCGGAGCTCGGCTGGCTGCCGGAGACGAAATTCGACGACGGCATTCACGAAACGGTGCGCTGGTATCTGGAAAACCGCAAATGGTGGGAAGATATTCTGGCCGGAGACTATCAGGATTATTACCGAAAAATGTACGAAAACCGCTGAAGCTCTTCCACCGGCCCTGCTTGACATCGCGAAGATGCTGAATTATAATCTGACTAGAGGCTTTCCTGAAGTGTGCGCCAGCATCTTGTTTTTACCCACACTTCTAAAATGGAGCTCGCGTTCGTCTGTGGCTGCCAGGCCCCCGTCGCAAGACGTCAGGGGAAGACTAAAACAGGCGATAGAGCACCAGCCTGCTATACATAGCGGGTGAAAAAACCAGGTGTAGCGGCACTTTGGGAGCTCAATCGCTCTTCCGATTTATTTTCGGAAGGGCGTTTTTCGTTATCTGTTCGCGGCGGCGGAAGCCTGAAAAACGGTTGCCATGCCAGTAAAGCATGGTATAATAAGCGTGAAAGCATTGGTTCTTCGCATGTTAAAACGAAGCCATCAAGGAAGGAAGCTGCCTATGCAGAATCAGACCAATCCCGGCAGCCGGGATGTGGCGCGCGCGGCGATTGAAATGAGCCTCTCCCGGACACGGGAAGAAGAAGAACGGATCAAACGGGCGCTGGCGCTGGAAAACATCACGACGGCGGCGGCTGATTTCGGCG
>JAQUXV010000298.1 GCA_028692205.1 Eubacteriales bacterium | reverse complement strand
CGTGGTTAATTTCCGTTTTTTGCAGGTTCAGCCCTTCACGCTTTACCAGCGTCTGCGCTTCCTCCACCGTCAGCCCGACCAGATCGGGGGCGACGGCGCTGTCCGTAACGGAATGGTAGATGGTGATAGAGCCTGCGATAAGCCCGACGACGACCAGAAAGCCGGTCAACACGGTGAAAACAGTGGTAATCCGCCTGCGGCGCCGGTGCGCGGCGTTGTGCCGCGGGGGTGCTTTGCGCTGCGGCGACGTAGCGTACTGCGGCGGCTGGGGCGGAGGCACCGGGCGCTCCGGCCCGGTGGAAGAACCGGGATCAAAAAACCCGTCCCGCGCCCGAAGCAGCGCATCCGCCATTTCGCGGGCGCTCTGGTAGCGCTTTTTCGGCGACTTTTCCAGCGCCTTCATTACCACGCCGACAACGGCGGGAGGCACATCCGGGTTAAAGTTCGTAATGGGGGGCGGCGTGCCGTTGATGTGCTGCATGGCGACCGACACGGGGGTGTCGCCTACGAAAGGCACATGCCCGGTCAGCATTTCGTACAGTACGACGCCGGTGGAATACAGGTCGCTGGTAGCTTCCACCACGCTGCCGCCGGCCTGCTCGGGAGAAGAATAATGCACCGAGCCCACGACCGTATCGCCTTTGCTGATGGTGAAGGCGTTGGTCATACGCGCGATGCCGAAATCTGCTACTTTGATATGCCCGTCGGCGTTTACCAGCACGTTTTGCGGTTTGATATCGCGGTGGATGATGCCGTTGTCGTGGGCGTGCTGAAGCGCGCTTAAAATGCGCACGGTGATCTGGATGGCGGTGTTGGTATTCAGATGCCCCTTTTTCTGGATGATTTCTTTCAGGGTGCTGCCGCTTACGTATTCCAGCACCAGATAGCGGTATTCGCCTTCCACGCCCACGTCCAGCAGATTGACGATGTTGTGGTGGGACATCAGGCTGGCAGCCTGCGCTTCGCGCTGAAACCGCTCCAAAAATTCTTTATCGCTGTTGTATTCGGATTTCAGTATTTTTACGGCGACGCTGTGCCCCGTGCGGATATCCACCGCCCGGTACACCTGGGACATGCCGCCCTGGCCGATGAAATCGATCAGCTTATAGCGCTCGCCGAAAACCAGCCCCTTCATCACGGCGCGTCCACCTCCGTTACGCGCCCGAGGATCAGGCTGATATTGTCGGAGCCGCCGTTTTCCAGCGCAAGGTCCAAAAGCCGCTGGGCGGCGGGTTCATCCTCCATGGCGGAGAGGATTTCGGCGATGGCGTCGTCCTCTACCATGTTGGTCAAGCCGTCGGAGCAGAGCAGCCAGCGGTCGCCCGGTTCTTTCCCCAGCTGAACGACATCCGGCTCCACAATCGGTTCGGTGCCCAGCGCGCGGGTAATCACGCTGCGGTAGGGGTGGGTTTTCGCCATTTCCGGGGTGATGGCGTTGTTGCGCACCAGCTCGCCGACCACGCTGTGATCCTGTGTCTGCTGTTTCAGCTCGCCGTTGCGGTACAGGTAGGCGCGGCTATCGCCCACATGGGCGATCAGCAGGGAACTTTCGCCTTCCCAGATCAGCGTGAGGGTGGTGCCCATGCCGCTCAAGGCGGGGTCGCGGCGCTGCATATCGAAAACGCGGCGGTTGGCGGCTTCCAGCCCGACGCGCAGGGTGTTCGGTTCCGGTATTTTACTGCTGAGGAGCGTGCGCACCACCTGCACGGCGACACGGCTGGCGGTTTCGCCGCCGCGATGGCCGCCCATACCGTCGGCAACGCCGTATAAGTTATGGGCGATCAGCAACGAATCCTCATTGGTGGGGCGCACCAGCCCCATATGCGTTTTAGCGTAAATCAGCACGACGGCCCACCGTCCTTTCCAAGGATAGGTTCAACTTATTGATGATAGCAGGTTTGGCGGCTTCTTTCAAGTGCGGCGCTCGGACGAAGCGGCCCATAACGGCTCGCCGCGGCAGGCCCGAAACGACATTGTTCAGCCCTCGTCCAGATGCCGGTTGCGCAGCTGCCCGCATGCGCCGCTGATATCCGAACCCATTTCCCGGCGGCAGGTGGCGGAAACGTGCAGCGCTTCCAGCGTCTGCAGGAAAACGCGCACCGCTTCCGGTGAAGCAGGCTCCAGCGAGCGCTCCGGTACGCGGTTAAGGGGAATGAGGTTGATATGGCATTGCAGCCCGCCGACAAGCTTCGCCAGTTCCCGCGCGTGCTCCGGGCGGCTGTTGAGCCCGTCGATCAGCGCGTATTCAAACACCACGCGCCGCCCGGTTTCCCGAACGTAGTAACGCACGGCGTCCATCAGCTCCGCGATGGGGTATCGGTTGGCGATCGGCATAATCTGCCGGCGGATTTCATCGTTTGGCGCGTGCAGTGAAATGCTGAGCGTTACCGGCAGGCCTTCGCTCGCGAGCGCGCGAATCTGCGGCACAAGCCCGCAGGTGCTTAGCGATATGGCCCGCAGGCTGATGTTCAGCCCATCCGGATGGTTTACCAGCCTCAGGAAACGCACGGTCTGCTCATAGTTTTCCAGCGGCTCTCCGCTGCCCATCAGCACGATGTGCCCCACGCGGCCCTTCTCCCCCAGATAGCGGTTCGCCAGCAACACCTGAGCGATCATCTCGCCGGCCGAGAGGTTGCGCACACACCCGTGCAGGGTGCTGGCGCAGAAGGCGCAGCCCATTTTGCAGCCGATCTGCGTGGAAATGCAGAGGGTATAGCCGTAATGGTAGTGCATGAGCACGCTTTCGATCAGGTTGCCGTCCGCGCAGGCGTTCAGGAACTTGACCGTATCATCCTTTTGCGAGGGAAAGGCGGCGTGCAGCGACAAGGGCAGATCGTACGCGTTCTCGGCGAGGGTTTCACGAAGGGGTTTGGGCAGGTTGCTCATCTCGCTGAAGGGCACGCCCTGATGAAGCCAGCGAAAAAGCTGGCCCGCGCGGAAAGCGGGCTGATGCAGCTCCGTAAGCTTGCTTTTCAGTTCCTCGGGCGTTAAATCCAGCAAAACGGTTTTTTCGGGCATGGAATTCTCCGATCTTTGCACCATCAGGCCCGGTCCCTGCGCATCCGGGCGATAAAGAAGCCCTCCACCCCGTCGCGATGGGCGAAAAGTTGCAGGCCCAGCGGGGTTTGCAGGGCGCGGAAGCTTTCCGGGTAGGTAAGCGGAAGCGGCTGGACGGAGAAAGACGGGTGCTCCGCCAGAAACGCCCGTATCTGCTCCTCATTCTCCTCCGGCAGGATGGAACAGGTGCTGTACACCAGCGTGCCGCCAGGTTTAACGGCAAGGCAGAGATTATCCAGCAGTTTTTTCTGCGTGGAAACGATGGCGGGGATATCCGCTTCCTTCAACCGGTATTTCAAATCGGGCTTCTGGCCGAGTACGCCCAGACCCGTGCAGGGTGCGTCCAGCAGTACGGCGTCCATCGTGCCGTCGATATCCGGTTTGGGTTCCGCCGCGTCCCGTACGGTGATGCGCAGGTTTTCCAGCCCCAGACGGCGTTTGGCCGATTCCAGCAGCATGGCGCGCTTCTCATGCAGTTCCCAGGCAAAAACGCGGCCCGTGCCCTGCATGGTTTCGGCCATGTAGCAGGATTTGCCGCCGGGCGCGGCGCACGCGTCCAGCACGCGCATGCCCGGAGCAACCTGCATGGCTTCGGCGGCCAGAATGCTGCTTTGCCCCTGTACGGAGAAGCTGCCCGCGCGATAATCGTTGTCCAGCGCGAGTTCACTGACACCGCTGAGAAGATATGCGTGGGGCGCCGCGCCGCGCTGCCAGTGCCATGCTTTTCCGGCCAGCAGCTTTTCAAACGCTTCGTCGGAGAGCTTCATCATGTTGGGGCGGGCAACCAGTTCGTCGGTCGCGCCGCGGTACAGGATGATCTGCTCCGCCATTTCTTCCCCGTATACGGCGATCAGCTTATCCACCAGCCAGAGCGGCATGCTGCCCATTACGTTCAGGTATACGCG
>JAQUXV010000015.1:6098-19023 GCA_028692205.1 Eubacteriales bacterium | reverse complement strand
ATCACCATCTACCATTCCGTTACGGACAGCGCCGTCGCCCCCGATCTGGTCGGGCTGACGGTGGAGGAAGCGCAGACGCTGGTAAAGCGTGAAGGGCTGAACCTGCAAAAAACGGAAATTAACCACGACAAAGCGCCGGAAGGCACTGTGATTTCGCAAACGCCACAGTCCGACGCGGAAATGCGCAAAGGCGACAGCATTGTCGTTACCATCAGCCTCGGGCCCGCGCGCCTCACCACCCCCGGCCTGATGGGGTTAACGCGGGATGCCGCCGCCGCCAAACTGAAAGAAAAGGGGCTGAGCATGGTCGTTTCCAAAAGCCCGTCCACCGAACCTGTCGACACTGTTATTGCCCAGAATCCCGAGGAGGGCGAAGCCTGTGTGGCGGGCGAGGAAATCGAGGTCACACTCTCCGGCGGCAGCACGCTGGTGCCGGACCTTACCGGGCAGGTGTATGAGGACGCCGTTCAGCTTTTGAAGGAAAACAATCTCGTCGAAGGCAAGGTGGTCTACGGCGACGCGTCGGACGACCAGATCGGCAAGGTGCTGGCGCAAACCCCCGCGGCAGGCACCATGGCCGTGCTGGATACGCAGGTTTCCCTCACCGTCGGCGCAAAGAGCAAGCCCTACCACGCCGATATGGACATCGATATTCCCGCGGGCGATGAAAGCGTGCCGCTGCGGGTAACGCTGATTGAAAACAATACCGAGGTGGAACAGTACAGCGGTATGACCACTGCCGGAGGCGATTACGCCGTTATTATTCCCGTTAGCTCCAGCATCTCGGGTTCCCTCACCTGCCGCGCATACCTGAACGGCGAGCTGATTGCCGAGCGGGAGGTAGACCTGCAATGATTTCTTCCCGCACAGGCGTGATCGTCAAGGGGCTTGGCGGTCTGTACTACGCGCGCGACGAACAGGGCGACGTTTCTGTGCTGCGCGCCAAGGGCGCGTTTCGGCGGCAGCACATTACCCCGATGGTGGGCGACGACATCCGTTTTACCCCCGGCGAGGGCGAGGAACACGGCTGGATTGAGGAGATTTTACCTCGTAAAAATGAGCTGGTGCGGCCTCCGGTAGCCAACGTCGGCTACCTGATCTTCGTACTCGCGCCCGAGCCCGCGCCGGACCTGATAATGATCGACACCATGCTGGTGATGGCAAGGCAGCAGAATATTACGCCGGTGCTGACGGTGAACAAGCGGGAGCTGGACCCTTCGCTGGCGGAGCGTATCCGCACGGAATACGCCAACGCGGACGTGCGCATTCTGGAAGTGAGCGCGAATACCGGCTACGGCCTCACCGCCCTCGCCGACGCGCTGAAAGACGGCATCTGCTGTTTTGCCGGGCAAAGCGGCGTGGGTAAGAGCACGCTCATCAGCCGCCTGACCGGCCTTGCGTTGGAATCCGGCGAAATCAGCCGAAAGATCGCCCGCGGTAAAAACACTACACGCCACGCCGAGCTGCTGTTCGGCAACGGCCTTCGCGTGCTGGATACGGCGGGGTTCAGCCTGCTGGAATTGTGGGAGCCTATGGAACCCGTGCTGCTGAAGGACGCGTATCCCGATTTTGCGCCTTACGAGGGCGAGTGCCGTTTCCAGCCCTGTTATCACCTCAGCGAGCCGGGCTGCGCGGTGCTTGCCGCCGTTCAAAACGGCGAGCTTTCCAGTGCGCGGGTGGAACGCTATCATCAATTGCTGGAACAAGTAAAACAAACCTGGAGGAACCGTTATGTGTAAACTTGCGCCGTCGATTCTGGCGGCGGATACCACGAGGATTGCCGAAGCGGCGCGGAAAATCGCCGACGCCGGCTGCGACTATGTGCATTTCGACGTTATGGACGGCGTTTTCGTGCCCAACATCTCTTTCGGCCCCGCGCTGCTGAAGGATATGAAAGCGGAGAACGACCTGTTTTTTGACGTTCACCTGATGTTGATCGACCCCCTGAAATATGTGGATATCTTTGCGAAAAACGGCGCGAACGGCATCACCGTGCATGTGGAGGCCGAGCACTTTGCCGAGTCCATCTCCCGCATTCGGGCGCTTGGGCTGAAGGCGGGCGCTTCCCTTAAGCCCGCAACGCCCGCGCAGGAGCTGCAGGAATATCTGCCGACGCTGGATCTGGTGCTGGTGATGACGGTGGAACCGGGCTTCGGCGGCCAGCAGTTCCAGCCCGATATGCTGTATAAAATCCGCGCGCTGCGCGAAATGGGCTTCACCGGGGAAATCGAAGTGGACGGCGGCGTGAGCCTGCAAAACGCGCAGCAGCTGGCCGACGTGGGCGCGGATACGCTGGTCATGGGCACCGCGTTTTTCAAAGCCGACGATCCTGCGGAGCTGACGCGCAAGGTACACGCCATCAAGCGCTGACGCCCTCGCGTTGACAAGGCAAACCCGCGGATTTATAATACGGGATAGATTTAACTCAGTAGTATGGTAGACCGGTAGGGAGGAAAATTGGATGGTAATTACCGACTTTCTGGAGAAGAACGCGCGTATCCGCCCCGACGGCGTAGCGCTGGTGGAAATCAACCCCGCGCTGCAGCCGGATCACACCGTTACCTGGCGGGAATATAACCTGATCGAGTCCGCCTCGGGCGGCAAATTCCGCCGTGAACTGACCTGGCGCGAGTTCGACCGGCAGGCCAACCGTTTTGCTAACCTTCTGCTTTCACGGGGCGTTCGGAAAGGCGATAAGGTCGCCGTTCTGTTGATGAACTGTCTGGAATGGCTGCCCATCTACTTTGGCATTCTGAAAACCGGCGCGCTGGCCGTACCCATGAACTTCCGCTATACGGCGGAAGAAATCGCCTACTGTCTGGATTTGTCCGACGCGACCGTGTTGGTTACAGGGCCAGAATTCGTGGGCCGCGTTGAGCAGGTGATAAAGCGGCTGGGTAACATTCGCCATTTCTTTTTTGTGGGCGACGATACGCCCGCGTTTGCCGATAACTTTGAAAGCTATATCGGCTACTGCTCCTCCACCGCGCCCGCTGTGGAACTGCTGGAGGACGACGATGCCGCCATCTATTTTTCCTCCGGCACAACCGGCTTCCCCAAGGCCATTCTGCACAGCCAGCAGGCGCTGGTAAGCGCTTGCCTTACCGAGCAGAAGCACCACGGGCAAACCAAGGACGACGTGTTCCTCTGCATTCCGCCCCTGTACCACACCGGCGCGAAAATGCACTGGTTCGGCAGCCTGATCACCGGCGGCAAAGCGGTGCTGCTGCGCGGCGTAAAGCCGTCGTGGGTACTGCAGGCCGTATCCGACGAAAAGGCAACCATCGTGTGGCTGCTGGTGCCGTGGGTGCAGGATATACTGGACAGCGTGGACCGCGGGGAGATCCGGCTGAACGATTACAAGCTTTCCCAGTGGCGGCTGATGCACGTGGGCGCGCAGCCGGTGCCCCCCAGCCTCATCAATCGCTGGCTGAAAGTGTTTCCCCATCAGGAGTACGACACCAATTACGGCTTGAGCGAGTCCATCGGGCCGGGTTGTGTGCATCTGGGCGTGGAAAACGTGCACAAAGTCGGCGCGATCGGCAAGGCGGGCTACCTGTGGGAAACCCGTATTGTGGATGATCAGATGCGGGACGTTGATTCCGGCGACGTTGGCGAACTGGCCGTTCGCGGCCCCGGCGTGATGAAGTGCTATTATAAGAACCCGCAGGCCACCGCCGAGGTGCTCAAAGGCGATTGGCTACGCACGGGCGATATGGCGCGCCGCGATGAGGATGGTTTTATCTATCTGGTCGACCGCAAGAAGGACGTTATCATCAGCGGCGGCGAGAACCTTTATCCCGTGCAGATAGAGGATTTTCTGCGCGCGAACCCGAAGATCAAGGATGTCGCCGTGATCGGGATGCCGGACGAGCGGCTGGGTGAAATCGCCGCGGCGATCATCGAGGTCAAGACCGGCGAAAGCATGGCCGAATCCGAAGTGCAGGATTTCTGCCTGGAATTGCCGCGTTATAAACGCCCGCGCAAAATCATCTTCGCGGAAGTGCCGCGCAACCCGACCGGTAAGATTGAAAAGCCGAAGCTGCGGGAGCGCTACGGCGCGGGCCATCTGGTGGAAATACAATCGACAAAATAACGGATCCGGCTGTACGGCAGCGCCGCCGGACAAGCAATACGGAATTGTCGCCGCAGTCACCGGCGGCCCATTCCGCTATGGAGAGGGTGCGATTACCTGATGCGTCGGTTTCAACCGAGGGGAAAGGTGCTCGTAGCCCTCTTTTTTCTTGCCCTTACGGCTGTCGGGCTGGCAACTGTGGCAGACTATGGCGTCTCCTGGGATGAAAACGGCGAAATCGGCATCCTCCGCATGTGGCTGATGGAGTATCATGAGAGATTATCCTGGGATACGCCATTCAGCGACGCGCTGGAGGACATGAACATTCAACCCATCTCCCAAAGCGACGAACGGGATCACGGCGAATGCCTATACTATCCCCTGTTTTTTGTCGCCTGTAATACCGACATTGACGCCAATCAGCTTTCCGCCGTCTGGCGCGGGTATACCTGGCTCATTTTCATACTGGGCGCGTTCTCCCTTTACAAGCTTGGGCGAAGAATGGGGCTTAACCGCCCGTGGGCCTGCGTCGGTGTATTGTTACTGGTGCTGTCGCCGCGCATCTTCGCCGAGGCGCATTATAATAACAAAGATATCGCCCTGCTCAGCCTGACGTTGCTGGCTATGTGGCAAACCGTTCGCCTTGCCGAAAAACCGTCCCTGCCGCGCGGGCTTGCCTTCGCGTTGATCACCGCGCTGTGTACCGGCACCCGCGTAATCGGCGCGGCAGTGTGTGCTCTTTGCGGGTTGTTTGTTCTGCTGCGGCTGGCATTGGAAAAACGGCTGTGTCCAAAAGTGTGGCTTACTGTTCTTGCAACGTTATCTGCCGCCGTCCTGTTTTATGCGCTCCTTACCCCCGCGATGCTTCCGGATCCGTTGGGGTATGTAAAATACGTTATCCAAAACGCCATCGGCTTCTCCCGCTGGCACGGCACAATACTCTATCAGGGTTCCCTGATTAACGCCGCCTTCGAAAACCTGCCGTTCCATTATCTGCCCGTGATGATCGCGCTTACCACGCCGGTATGGGCGTTGCTTCTGTTGCTGGTCGGGCAGAGGTTGGCGGTGCGCGGCGCCGTGCGTTTTAGACTGGCGTTTTTCAGGCGGGACGACGGTTTTCTGGTATGGCTGGCATCGCTGATGTGGCTGGTGCCGCTGCTTGCCTGCATGGTCGGGCATTCGCTTATCTACAACGGCTGGCGGCACTTCTACTTTATTTATGGGCCGATGGTATTGCTGATGGTATATGCCCTCAGGCAGCTCACGCAGGGCAAACGCCCCGCGCTGCGTCGGGTGGGCGCCGCTGCGCTGGCCGCCTGCCTCGCGCTTGACGCCGTAGGCCTGTGGCTTAACCATCCGTATGAATATGCTTATTACAACCCGTTCGTTTCCCGCGCGGGGCTGGAAAGCCGTTATGAAATGGATTACTGGAACGTGAGCTGTGAAAACGCGCTTAGGCAGCTGCTGTCCCAGACGGACGGGCAAACCCTGCAGATTATGCCGAGCGATAAAAGCACCCGAAGCGGCCTGCGAATGGCCGCGGGCGCGCTGGGTTCGGATCGTATCGAGGTGCTGGAATACGCATCGGACAGCGACGCCTATATTCTTTCCAACCTGACGTATGCGCACATCAACGGCTTTTCCCCGTCCGAAACCCTGAAGCCCGTTGTGGCGCTGTATTCCTACGGCGTGCCTATCATGGTGATCTATCAACCTGTTAACGCGTCCTGAGGAGGAAACTATATGAAGATGGCCCTACGCGCCACGTGTCGTAAAATGCTTCGTTTGGCGCTGATACTGGTTTGCGGAATCGTGATCGGCTTTCTGCTGCTGATTGCGGTCTACGCGCTTCCGGTGGACCCCATTGCTGAAAACGTAAAGCTTTCCGTGCAATCGATGGACGGTTCCTGGGCAACGGGAGAAATTGCCTATGAGCAGTTGGTGAAAGGCTATGTGACCACGCAGCTGGATAACAGCACCGACGCGAATATGCTGCTTGTCGCCGCCCACGAAAGCGACGCTCCGCTGATGCAGCAGGTCATCGACAGCGCCACCTACATGCTTGGCGGCCGTTGCTACCCCGCGCTGCTCGCCTACGGGCAAACCGGCACGGAAACGCTGACCAGCGTGCCCATCGCCCGCTATTGGCACGGGTATCTGCTCTTTCTGAAACCGCTGCTGAGCTGCCTTAGCTATATGGATATCCGGATGCTGCAAATGGTTGTGCAGCTGATGCTGCTGGGCGCGGCAGTGGTCGGCTTCTGCCGCCGCGGGCTAACGCGCTATACGCCGGCGTTCCTTTTGGCTCTGGTTTGCATTACACCGGCAATCACAGGTTTTTCGCTGCAGTTTTCCGTAATCTACACCGTTTTTCTGGTTGCGATGATTCTGCTTTTATACGCCCCGCGCCTCGCGCGAACGCGTTTCTCCAGAGTGGCCTTTTTCCTGCTGGTCGGCATGGCGACCAGTTATTTCGATTATCTCACCTACCCCATCGCTTCCTTCGGCATGCCGTTCATCACGCTGTTGCTGCTGCATCCGGCGAAAAGCCGCGGGAAAGCCGTTTGGGAGCTGGTCGTTTGCCTTGGCGCATGGCTGGCCGGGTATTTCGGCATGTGGGCGGGAAAATGGGCGCTTGCGGCACTGCTGGGGCAGGATCAATGGTTCATTCCCAACCTGATTGCGAAAATCAGCCAGCGCAGCTCCCATGTAGCAAAAAGCGAGTCTATCGGTTATTTTGCGCTCTTGGGTTCCATCTTGAATGTTTTCAAAAAGCGCGCATACCTGTTCGTTGCCGGGCTGGCCGCTGTTGGCTACGGGCTATGGCTTTGGCTGTCGCAGCGAAAGGTTCGGAAATCGCCCACCCGAACCTCCTCCACGTTCCGCACAAGTCGCGTTGCGCTGCTCCTGTCGGCACTGCTTCCGCTTATCTGGTACGCTTTCACAGCCAACCATACCTATAGCCACCTGTTTTTTACCTCCCGTGCGATGACGGTGATTGTATTCGCTGTTCTGTCGTTCGTTACGACGTTCTTACCATCGCAGGAAAAGCGTTGACCTTATTCAACGCCTTTCCGGTGTATGAGCAGGCACGTCGGGTTTGCACTGTATGCGAATTCATTGTGTGTTTCCGCGCCATTACTATCTTCCGGGTAACTTCTGCCAGAATCTGCTGTGCACTGCTGCTGAAAAACTAAAGTGGATAAATCCAACTCAACCAACTAACGAGAATTATCGGTGGACGTCGTTCCGCTGTGCTCTGAGAATTTTGCATAAAACATCGCGACCGGGCGCATCCCTCTTGGGATTTTTCGCCTGATCGCGATGTTTCTTTCGTTGTCTATTCAGAGTGCTGTTACTTGCGTACCAACAGTCCGCTCTTTTCCCACATGGCTACCCAGTCCTTCAGGCGGATGAACAGATCGGCGTTGCATTTGGTTTTGCTCATCATGCCGATTAACTGCGTCAGCGCCTCCCGGTTGGTGGCGGAGCCAAGCACCGCGCGGATCGCCCTCAGACTCTCAATCTCCTCGTCGTTCAGAAGCATGTCTTCCTTCTTGGTGCCGCTTCTTTGCATGTTGATGACGGGGAACATCGGGTCGCCGCTCTCCGGCAGATCCAGCCAGAGCTCCATATTGGCCGTGCCCTTAAACTCCTCAAAAATGATATCGTCCACACGTGAGCCGGTTTCCACCAGAATCGTGGCAATCATCGTCAGGCTGCCGCCGTCGCGGGTGTTCCGCGCCGCGCCGAAAAAGCGCTTGGGCCGCACCAGCGCGGCAGGGGTAACGGTGTTGGTAATCGCCCGCCCGCCCTGCGTAAGCGTAGCCTGATAAGCGCGTGTGAGCTTGGTAAGGCTGTCCAGCAGGATTACGACGTCCTTGCCCTGCTCCACCAGCCGCTCAGCACGCTCCAGCATCGTTTCGCTTACGCGGGTCTGGCTTTCCGGCGCTTCGTCGAAGGTGGAGGCAAACACTTCCGCGTCCTCGCCAATCGCGTCGCGCACTTCGGTAACCGCTTCGGGCCGTTCGTCAATCAGCAGCATCATTACCGTTACATTCCGGTCGTTCTGCTTAATAGCTTTGCACAGCTCCCGCAGCAGAATCGTCTTGCCGGTTTCCGGGGGCGCAACAATCATCGCGCGCTGGCCAAAGCCGATCGGCGCAATCAGGTCGACGATGCGCATCGGCCAATTCTCGCTGTTCTGTTCGCTCTCCAGCACAATCCGCCGGTTGGGGTAAATGGGAACCAGCGTTTCAAACGACAGGCGTTCGGCGTTTTCTTCCACGTCCTTGCCGTTGATCTTTTCCACATACATCAGCGCCGCGAATTTATCGGTATCGCGCTGGGGGCGGGCCTTGCCCACCACCATGTCGCCGGTGCGCAGCTCGTAACGCCGGATGGCCGCCACGGAGACGTAAATATCCTTGCGTCCCGGCAGCAGGGTCTGCGACCGTAAAAAGCCGTATCCGTCCGGCAAAATTTCCAGTATGCCCTCGGCGGGCGTGCCTTCCGCCGCCTGCAGCGCATCCGGCAGGGGCTGTGTACGGTCGTACGGTTCCGAAAACGCGGGGTCGCGAACCGGCTTATACACCGTGTCGTTGTAATAACCTTCCGGTGCGCGCGGCGCGCTGTAGTTGGTCGGCTGATAACCGCCATACCCGCCGTAAGGCCGGTGAGAATCCTGCCGGGGCGCCGGGGAACGCGCGCCGCCGCGATAATCCTGCCGTCCGTAGTCGCGCGTCGGCGCGGCGCGGTAACCCAGCCGGTAACCATCCACCGTCTGCTGCGGAAACAGCGGCCGCTGCGCGGGCGTTTGCGGCTCGGCGTAATGCGGCTCTTCTTCCGTTCGCGCGGGCGGCTGGCTCTGCGGTATGTTCACCCTTGGCCCAAAGCGCGCGGGACCGACGTTTTGCCGCGCCTGCTGCCAGGCGGGCGGATGCAGGGGCTGCTTGAACGTAGCATTGGGGCGCGACTGCATCGCCTGCTGATACATGGGGCGATAATCGCCCTGCGTTCTCTGCGCAGGCGCAGTGGGCGCGCTCCATGCCTGCGGCCGCGCAGGCTGCACGCTTGTAACATCCGCTGAAAGCGGCGCAGCCTGAAACTCTTCGTCCTGCTCCTCCGCATTGGTTTCGGCTTCTTCGGCCGCAACACTTTCCCTATTTACTTTTTCTTCTTCCATCGCCCCAGCCTGCGCGCCCGCCGCCGGTGCCTCATCCATCGTTCCAAGCGCTTCCGAAAGGCGCTCGATGATCCCCGCCTTATCGATCCCGGCGCTGAGCTTTACCCTGTTGGCTCGCGCCAGTTTGCGTAAATCGACCACTTTCATGGTCTGCAATTCACTTGTCAACAATGATATTCCTCCCTGTGTGCTGTTTGTCTAAATCCATAAAGCCTGCCTGTAAAACGGTGCGTTTACGTCGAAAGGAAACCCTGCCGTCTAGTTTTGCCGGTTTCGTAATACGATCAGTGAGCGCGTTCCCTTTTCACGGCAATCACCATATCACGGTTCACGGCCTGTTCCACCCAGTGTTCAAAATCGTCGAAAGGCGGTTCCGTAAGCGGGGTCAGCCCCGCCGTTTCCATTTCCCGGATCAGCGTCGCGCGGGGCAGCGTATACGTGTTAAAAGATAACGCAACCGCGCCGCCCGGCTTAAGCGCTTTTTGATAGGCCGGCAGAGCGCTTTGCAGCAAATCGTCGAACGTGAAACCCCCGCGCCCTTTTCGCGGGGAATGCTGGACACCGTAGGGCAAATCGCCCACGATGATGTGGCAGCTTTCCATGCCGAGTATCTTCTCTGTCCGCGCCGTATCCCCGCAGATCATCCGCAGGGAAACCGTATCGCCGCGCTTATAGCTTTCCGCCTGATTGGCAAATGTAAATCCACACTCCTTCACCGCGCTACCGTCGGGCAGCGTAATGGAGCGTTCCTCCCTTCGATGTTTCAGACGATGGTACTGCAAATAGCGTTCAAAATAAACGTCCGCTTCGTGCAGCGCCTTGGGGTCCGCTTCGATGCCAATCGCGCAATCCCCCTCCTGCACGGCACAGAACAAGGTCGTTCCCCGCCCGCAAAGCGGATCCAGCACCGTGAGCGGCTTTTCGGACAGCGCAAACGCCGAGGCCGACCGCGCACAATGGAGCATCATCGCGGTAAAATCCGCGTTGGTTTTCCCCTTGTATTTCAGAACCTGTGATAGATCGGCCGGCAGGTATTCCGGCGGCGTAAGCCTTAACGGCCTCAGGCATTCGCCGTCCTTCGCCGCCGCAAAAGCCACCGCCGAATGCCTTGAAAGATACGCCCAGCTTTCGTTGTCCATCGTCTCGGTATTGAAAATTAAAAATGGGGTTCCGGCCAACGATTCAACGGAAACCTCCGCGCGCCGTTGAAGCGCATAAAGCAAGCATCGACACTCAAGCGCAGCAAGCTTTTGCAGAGACTGCGTATAGCGTGCGTTGGCGTGAGATTTCACGAGTAGAGCAAATTGCACAGGATGCCTCTCTTCCGATAAAAGAAATACAAGATCGAATCGTTCGCTCTGCTTGTATGATATCATAAAAACAACCTGATGACAATGGTTCAGGCGCGAATATCACGGGAAAACAATCGCCACATTGGTAAATTTCACGCGCGATTGTAGGATCTGCTACCGTTATTTCTTTTTCAAAACACTGCAATCAAAAAATAAAAATTTAATTCAATTCATTGAATTTAACCGTTTAATTTTCCAGAATCAAGCGAATATCATTTTACGGATCAAAATCGCTGTCCGTGAGTTAGCCCAAATTGAAAATGACTCCCCTGAGGCAAGTGTCGGTTTCAGCGTGCCGTATATCACGGAGTGTTTTGTCCGTTTTTGGGCACGCCGTGCGCATACCGGCCCATATTACGATAATGCTTAACATGCGCGAATAGTTGAAGAAAACCCTCTCCTTACGGAGAGGGTTTTGTTATCACCACTTGCGCTTGCGAGCAGCTTCTGCTTTCTTCTTGCGTTTCACGCTGGGCTTCTCATAATGCTCGCGTTTGCGAGCCTCTGCCAAAACACCTGTGCGAGCACATTGACGTTTGAACCGCTTCAGAGCGCTTTCCAGGGATTCGTTTTCGCGGATGCGTACCTCGGACACTGTTATCCCTCCCCTCGCTCATTTCGCCGTACCCCATTTGGGTCTCCCGCAGAAGGGTATACAACGACCGTAACGATATTATATCGCGAAGTAGGCGCTTCGTCAACTGTCAAATCTTTGATTCCATCGTATTCCCTTGTATAGGGTGTGTTATTTGCAAATTTCACACCATCCGCTCGGCAAGCGGCTGGCCGCCGATCACATGAAAATGCAGGTGTTTCACGGTTTGGCAGGCGTCTTTGCCGCAATTGTTCACTACGCGGTAGCCGCCCGCTTCCAGCCCCAGCATCCGGGCAACCGTCGCGCAGGCGCGCAGGCAGGCGGCCAACTCGTGGTCGTTCAGTTCCGCGTTGTGCGCAAGGTCCGGCAGGTGGCGCTTGCTCACCACCAGCGCGTGTACCTTTGCCTGTGGGTTGATATCGTAAAACGCGTATGTATCGTCATCTTCGTAAATCTTTTTGGAAGGAATCTCCCCATTGACGATTTTGCAAAACAAACAGTCTTCCATTGCCAATTCCTCCTTATATTCCGTTTGCACACCCACGCGGGTTATCCGTTGTTTTCCACAAGTTCTCCGGTCATTCCTGCTTTGGTAAGGGCTGAAAGCCGAACGTTGACAATTTCGCCCGCACGCCCGCCCCGGCAGGAAACATGCACATACTGCGGCGTATACCCGCGCAGGGTGCCGTTGGCGCCATGCTCCTCCAGCAGCACCGGCTGCACCGTGCCCAATAGATTCCCGCGGTATTCGGCGGAAAGCGCGTCGCCAATCGCAATCAGCCTGTGTACCCGCTCCGTTTTAACCGGTTCGGGCACCTGATCCGGCATTCCGGCGGCAGGCGTACCTTCGCGGGGGCTGAAGGGGAACACGTGAATCTTCAAAAATCCAATTTTGCGGCAGAACGCTTCGGTTTGCGCAAATTCGTCCTCCGTTTCGCCGGGGAACCCCACAATCACATCGGTGGTCAGCGCGGCATGCGGAAAGACCGCGCGCAGCTTCTCCGCCGCCGCCGCAAACTGCTTGGTGTTATACCGCCGCTTCATGCGCGCAAGCACCGCATCGCTGCCGCTTTGCAACGCCAAATGGAACTGCGGGCAAAGCTTGGGCTGTGCGGCAGCCGCCCGCGCAAACGCATCCGTTACCACCACCGGCTCCAGCGAACCAAGCCGGATACGCCTCACACCCTCCGCCTTCGAGGCCGCGTTTACCGCATCCATCAGCGTCGGTTTTCCCGGCAGGTCGCGGCCGTAGCTGGTCAGGTGGATGCCGGTCAGCACCAGTTCGCTGAACCCCGCATCGGAAAGCGCTTCCGCCTCCCGCCGGATTTCTTCCACAGGCCGGGAGCGGATTCCGCCGCGCACCGACGGGATAATGCAGTAGGTGCAGCGGTTGTCACACCCCTCCTGTATCTTCATCACGGCGCGGGTATGGCCCGCGTGGCCGTGGATCGACAACTCTTCAAACGGTACGCTCTGCAGGCTGTCCACCGCTACAATTTGGCTGTCCTCGTTCAGCGCCTTTTCCAGCAGCTCCGCCACCCGCGCGCGGTACTGAGTGCCCAAAATCACGCGCGCGCCGGTATCGGCCAGCTTTTCCCCCATGCGCTGTGCCAGGCACCCGGCCAGAATCAATTCTCCGCCGGGGTTTTGCCGCTTGAAGCGCCGGGCGGCCTGCATGCTCTTCTGGTCGCCCGTCCCCGTTACCGTGCAGGTATTGA
>JAQUXV010000015.1:0-5998 GCA_028692205.1 Eubacteriales bacterium | reverse complement strand
TTTTCCCCCATGCGCTGTGCCAGGCACCCGGCCAGAATCAATTCTCCGCCGGGGTTTTGCCGCTTGAAGCGCCGGGCGGCCTGCATGCTCTTCTGGTCGCCCGTCCCCGTTACCGTGCAGGTATTGACCACGTAGACATCCGCGGGCGCGCCCTCCGGCGCGGGCACATATCCACGCGCCAGAAAAGCCTCCAGCATAGCTTCGCTGTCGTACTGGTTCACTTTGCAGCCCAGCGTATAAAAACGAACCGTCTTCGGCATATTACATCTCCCCAAGGGCGCTCATGGTTACGGCTAACGCGCACAGGCCCGCCGTTTCCGTACGCAGGATGCGCCGCCCCAGCGTAACGCACTCCGCGCCCAACGCCTTCAGCCGCTCCACCTCCGAAGGGGCAATGCCCCCCTCCGGGCCGATCACCAGCGCCATGGCGCGCGGTTGTTGGTTTTGCGCAAGCCGCCGCCCGAGCGCCTCGCTGAGGCGCAGCTCGCCTTCCTCTTCCCATGCGATCAGCACCGCGTCGTACCCAACCTGTAAAAGCTCGGCAATCGCCGCTTCCAGATTGCAAACGGGCTTCACTTCCGGCACATGGGCGCGTCCGCTCTGCTTGGCCGCCTCCAGCGCAATCCGGTTCCAGCGTTCCAGCTTTTTCTCGTTCTTCTCTTCCGCGCGGGCTACCGAACGCGCCATCTGCACGGGAAGAATATCCCACGCGCCGAGCTCCGTCGCCTTCTGGATGATGAGCTCCATCTTGTCCAGCTTCGGCAGGCCCTGCACCAGCGTTATCCGCACTGGCGCTTCGGGAGAAGGCAACTCCGACAATACGCGCGCTGTCGCCCCGCGAATGTCTGTGCCGGTCAGTTCGCCTTCATACAGCTTTTCCGCGGCAATCAGCTGCACGCGCTCGCCCACCTTCATGCGCAGCACACGCGCCACATGGGCGCTTTCTTCCGGTGAAAGCGTCACGTCGCTCCCCACGGTCAGCGGGGCAATCTCCCCCAGCCAACACCTATGCATCCGCTTCACCGTTTTTCAGGCACAGTGCGACCCATTCGCCCTTCGTCAGCCGGTCGGCAAGGGTATATCCGGCGGCCTGCACAGCGGTCAGCACATCCTGCTCGCGCTCCCGGATAATCCCGGAGCACAGGAACAGCCCGCCCTTTTGCAGGTGCCGGGTCAGCGGCCCGCTGAGCATGATGATCGCGTCCGCCACAATGTTGGCCACCGCCAGCTCGCAGGGCATCGCCTCGCTTTTTACCAGATCGCCCTGAATCACGCGCACGCGGCTATCCACGCCGTTGTGCAGCACGTTTTCCTTGGCCACCTTCACCGCGTCGGGATCAATATCCACAGCCAGTATGTTTTGCGCGCCAAGCTTCGCCGCGGCGATGGCGAGAATGCCGCTGCCCGTGCCCACGTCCATCACGCGGACGCCGGGTTTAAGGTGTTTTTCCAACAGCTCCATGCACATGCCGGTGGTCTCATGCGTGCCGGTGCCAAACGCCATGCCCGGGTCCAGCTCCACCACCAGATCATCCGCTTTCGGCTCATAGGTTTCCCAGGATGGTTTTACCACCAACCGGCTGCCGATACGGAAGGGCTTATAATACTGCTTCCAGTTCTCGGCCCAATCCTCGTCGGCCACGTTTTGCAATTCCAGCTTCAGCGTGCCGAAATCCAGCCCCGAATCCTGCGAAACCAAAGCGGCCAGCTGTGCGCGCAGGTCGGCAAGCACATCGTGCGTATGCTCATCCTGCGCAAACCAGCCCTTTACCAACACGTCTTCCGGCATGGCGGCCAGCATTTTCGGATCATAAAGCTCCCAATACACGCCGGGTTTGGTGGGGTCGGGCACGTCGGCACGGTCCACAATCTCCGTTCCCGCCGCGCCGAAACGCATCAGCATATCGCTGATCGTATCGCTTCCCGCCGTTGTGGTATGCACAATCGCCTCGCACCATTGCATGGGGATTCCTCCTTGAAACGCGCGAATGCCGCGCGCAGTATCTTCCAATGGGGTTTTGATACGGTTTGAATCGCTCAACCGCGCCGCAAGTGCAACGCTTCGGCGGGGGTTCCGGCACCTATGCCGGTTAGCTCCGCGTCGGCTGGCGCCGGTTTCGGCTGTGGGCTATGTCAAACTCCAAATTAAAAACCATACCGCAGGGCAAACACGGCTGCCCGCCCCAAAGCATACCACAGGGGATGCCTCTATGCAACGGCATCCCCTGTTGATTCATGTTGACTGTGTTTACGGGAACATGCTTTTCAGCTTGTCCACAAAGGACTTCTTACTTTCGTATTCCCGGCCGTTGAGGCTGTCCTCAAACTGGCGCAGCAGCTCTTTCTGTTTCTCGTTTAGGCGTTTGGGCACTTCCACCTTCACCCGGATAATCAGGTCCCCGGCCACGCCGCCGCGAAGGCTGGGTACGCCGTGACCCTTCAGGCGGAATTCCGCGTTGTTCTGGGTGCCTTCCGGAATGCGGTATTTCACCTTTTCCTTCAGGGTCGGCACTTCCAGATCGGCGCCCAACGCCGCCTGAGACATGGTGATGGGCAGTTCCAGAAGCAGGGTGGTGCCGTCCCGCTTGAACAGCTTGTGCGGCCGAACCGTGATGCGCACGTACAGATCGCCGTTGGGGCCGCCATGCGGGCCCGGTTCGCCCTGGCCACGCATGACGATGGTCTGGCCGTTGTCGATGCCCGCGGGTATTTTCACCGTAGCGGTGCGGCGTTTACGCACATGTCCCGTGCCGCCGCAATCGGCGCATTTTTCTTTCACAATGCGCCCCTCGCCGTGGCAGGTGGGGCAAGTGCGAACCGTGACCATAAAACCACCGCTTTGGCGAATTTGCCCCGAGCCTTTACAGGTCGGGCAGGTCTGCGTGGAGGTGCCGGGCTTTGCGCCCGAACCGTGGCAGGTTTCACAGTTCTCGTTGCGAATGAACTCGAACGTTTTCTGGCAGCCAAAAACGGCCTCCTCAAACGATATGGTAATATCGTGGCGCAGGTCGTCGCCCTGCGAGGGGCCCTGCTGCCGGTGTGCGCCGCCGCCCATGCCGCCGCCGAAGATGGAATCGAAAATATTGCCAAAATCCCCGAAGCCGCCAAAGCCGTTAAAGTCGCCCGCGCCTGCGCCGCCGCCGAAGCCCTGCATGTTGGGCCCGTCAAAGCCGAACTGATCGTACCGTGCGCGCTTGTCCGGATCGCTCAACACCTCGTTGGCTTCGTTGAGTTCCTTAAAGCGCGCTTCGGCACTCTTATCGCTCTGGTGCAGATCGGGGTGACATTCCTTGGCTTTTTTCCGGTATGCGCTTTTAATTTCGGCGTCGGTGGCGGTTTTGGGCACCCCCAGCACCTCGTAATAATCGCGTTTAGCCAAATGCTCACCTACTTCATGTATCAGCGAAGCGGTCTATCCGCTTCCGAACCGGGTGGCGCTTTACACGTCCCCGGATAAACTCGCGAAATGCCCCGGCGCGGCGGGAGGCGTGAACCTCCGCGCTCCGCCGAGGCGATTGTGAAACCGGGCTTACGCCTTATTTCACATCATAATCGGTATTCACGGTACCGTCGTCGTTCTGGGTGGGTTCGGCGTTATCCGTCGCGCCCATATCGGGGGCTCCGCCCTGGGGGCCGCCCTCCTGCTGATAGAGCTTGCCGAAGATGGCGTACACCTTCTGCGTCAGGTTCTCCATCGCAGTTTTAATCTGTTCGGCGTCGTTGGTTTCGCGCACTTTCTTGAATTCGGCAATCTCGTTTTCCACGGTCGCCTTATCCTCGCTGGAGAGCTTGCTTTCGTTATCCTTCAGCTGCTTTTCCAGATCGTAGATCAGGCTGTCGGCGCGGTTGACGGTTTCCACCTCATCCTTGTGCTTCTTATCCTCTTCGGCGAACTGCTCGGCTTCCTTCACACGCTTCTGAATCTCTTCCTCGGTCATGTTGGTGGAGGCCGTGATGGTGATCTTCTGCTCGTTGCCGGTGCCCTTGTCTTTGGCGGACACGTTCACGATGCCGTTGCGGTCAATGTTAAAGGTAACTTCGATCTGCGGCACGCCGCGCGGCGCGGGCGGGATGCCCGTAAGCTGGAAGCGGCCGAGCGTCTTGTTGTCGTATGCCATGGGGCGCTCGCCCTGCAGCACGTGGACTTCCACAGTCGTCTGGCCGTCCGCCGCGGTGGAGAACACCTGCGACTTGCTGGTCGGGATGGTGGTGTTGCGGTCGATCAGGCGGGTGAAGATGTGGCCTTCGGTTTCGAGGCCCAGCGAAAGGGGCGTCACGTCCAGCAGCAGAACATCCTTCACTTCGCCGCCCAGCACGCCGGCCTGAATGGCCGCGCCGATGGCAACGCACTCGTCGGGGTTGATGCCCTTGAAGGGGTCCTTATGAGTGATCTTCTTCACGGCTTCCTGTACCGCGGGGATACGGGTGGAGCCGCCCACGAGGATGACCTTGTCGATCTGGTCGGTGGTAAGGTTGGCATCTTTCAGCGCCTTGTTCATCGGGTCGATGGTCTTTTCCACCAGGTCGGCGGTCAGCTCGTCAAACTTGGCGCGGGTCAGCGTCATGTCGAGGTGCTTGGGGCCGTTCTGATCGCTGGTGATGAAGGGCAGGTTGATGTTGGCGCTCATTACGCCGGACAGGTCAATCTTGGCTTTCTCAGCGGCTTCCTTCAGGCGCTGGTAGGCCATACGATCCTGTTTGAGGTCGATGCCGTTCTCTTTTTTGAAGTTATCGACGATCCAGTTGATGATGCGCTCGTCGAAATCATCGCCGCCCAGACGGTTGTTGCCGTTGGTGGCCAGCACTTCGAACACGCCGTCGCCGATCTCCAGCAGGCTCACGTCGAACGTGCCGCCGCCCAGATCGTACACGAGGATCTTCTGGGTGCCTTCTTTATCAAGGCCGTAGGCCAGCGAAGCGGCCGTCGGCTCGTTGATGATACGAAGCACTTCCAGGCCCGCGATGCGGCCCGCATCCTTAGTGGCCTGACGCTGGCTGTCGCTGAAATACGCGGGAACGGTGATAACCGCCTGGGTCACTTTGTCACCCAGATAGGCTTCCGCGTCGGCCTTGAGCTTCTGCAGAATCATCGCGCTGATTTCCTGCGGGGTGTAGCTCTTATCGTCAATGTTCACCTTATGGTTGGTGCCCATTTCACGCTTGATGGAAATTACGGTACGGTCGGGGTTGGTGACCGCCTGCCGCTTGGCGATCTGCCCGACAAGGCGCTCGCCGTCTTTGGTGAAAGCCACGACGGAAGGGGTGGTACGCGCGCCTTCCGCGTTGGGGATTACAACAGGTTCGCCGCCTTCCAGAACGGCGACGCAGCTGTTGGTAGTGCCAAGGTCAATGCCAATAATCTTGCTCATGTAAGTTCCTCCTCCAAAGGTATGCGTTATTCGCAAATGTCGATGTAATCGGTTTTATATCGGAAGGGCGTATGCCCGGGTCCGCCTGTGTGCGCCCCCGTTATTCGGGAACGACTTTGACCATCGCGTGGCGCAGCACGGAGCCGCCCATCTGATAGCCTTTTTGCAGCACCTCGCAAACGGTGCCGGGTTCCCCATCCTCGGGCGCGCCCTGTAAAACGGCGTTTTCCAGATTGGGGTCGAATTTCTCGCCCTTGCGGTCGATCGGCGTCACCCCGCGCTTGGTCAGCGTTTCGGCAAGCTGTCGGCTTACCATCTCCACGCCCTCCATCAGGGTTTTTCCGTTGCTGTCGTCCGCCGCGGCAACGGCGCGTTCAAAATTGTCCAGCACCGGCAGCAGCGTGGTAATAAAGGCCTTTGCGCCGTCTTCAAACGCTTCGCCGCGGGCGTTTTGGTTGCGGCGGCGGTAGTTATCAAAGTCGGCCTGCACGCGCTGGGCAAGGTTCAGGTATTCTTCCGCTCTGGCGTTGGCCGCGGCCAGCGCGTCGGCCAGTTCGTTGGCGGCCGTCTGCGCCTCGGCTTCGGCTTTTCCGGTGTCGGCGCTGCATTCCGTTGCGGCATCCAGCTCG
>JAQUXV010000014.1:1535-19060 GCA_028692205.1 Eubacteriales bacterium | reverse complement strand
CCGCCGCCATCGTGCCCGTGGATGCCGACGGCACGGTAACGCTTGTGCGCCAGCACCGCGTGGTGGTGGACATGGTAACGCTGGAAATTCCCGCGGGCAAGCTGGATTTTGTCGGCGAGGACCCGCTGGCCTGCGCCCACCGGGAACTGGAGGAGGAAACCGGCCTGCACGCGGAGAAGATGGAACTGCTATGCCCCATGGTAACCACGCCGGGCTTCTGCACGGAAAGGGTGAGCATCTATCTGGCCACAGGGCTTAGCCGCCATACCGCGCACCTTGACGAGGACGAGTTTCTCAACGTAGTGAAGATGCCGCTTTCGGAGGCCGTTTCGCGCGTGATGAGCGGCGAGCTGTGCGACGGGAAAACCGCGCTGGGCCTGATGCTCGCGTGGGCGAAGCTCAAGTAGGCTTTCACAGCGGCCCGAACCCGGCGTTTCACCGAAGCAGCCGGGCGCCGACCGCGCGCAAGGGAGCGTTGCGGCCCTGTCCGCATCCTTTCCCCGCATCATAACAACGCAGATCGACCGCGTTTGCTTCCCGTCCCGGGAGAAACAAACCAACATTATAAGGAGGGATCCCCCCATGGCCAGAATAACGGGCCGCAAAACCGGCCGCCGCGTGTACCTGTGGTTGCTCATTGGGCTGCTCGTCCTGCTGGCGCTTGGGATACTGCTGCTGGTTGCGGGCATCCAAACCGGCTCCCCGCCTTTTCCCCAGTCCTCCGTATCCATCTAGTTCACGTTAGCCGAAATAACTTTCAACGAGGAAGTCCATGTTCAGCCAAACCAGCTTATACTCCAACCTGCCAACGCTGCGCACCCCGCGCCTCACCCTGCGGCCCGCCCGCATGTCGGACGCGGGAGACATGTACGAGTATTCCCGGGACCCCCAGGTCGCCTGTCATGTGCTATGGGACGCGCACGCCTCCATCCATCAGACGAGAGGCTATTTGCGCTGCCTGCTGCGCCAGTACCGCACAGGGCAGCCGTCCACCTATGTGATCGTGCTTACGGAGGAGCGGAAGGTTATCGGCACCATCGGACTGATGTGGCTGCAGGAGGAAAACCGCTCCGCCGAGATCGGCTACAGCCTGAGCCGCGCCTATTGGAACCGCGGGCTGATGACCGAAGCGGTGCGCGCGATGCTCGGCTTTTGTTTCAACAACCTGCGTTTGAACCGCGTGGAAGCGCAGCACGAGACCGACAACCCCGCCAGCGGCGCGGTGATGCGCCACGCGGGGATGCGGCGCGAAGGTCTGCTGCGCCAGCGCATCTACAATAAAGGACGCTTCGTGGACGTGGAGCTTTACGCGATTCTTCGCGCCGATTACGAGGAGCTGCGCGCCGGAGGAGGCTGAATATGCTCCGTTTTCACCGGATCCGTTTCACCAAAAAACATACGGGTCGCGCGCTGTGCGCCGGGCTGGCGGTTCTGCTTGCGCTGTCGCTGACCGCCTGCGGCGTAAGCCCCGCGACCGCCTACAACAAGGCGATCGCTTCGTTTGCCGCGGGCGACTATGCCGAGGCCGCGACGGCGTTTGACAAGCTGGGCGATTACCAGCAATCCGCCACCTACGCTGCCTACAGCCATGGCCTTACGTATTACGAGCAAGGCGATTACGCCGCCGCCGAACCGTATTTTGAACAGGCGCAGGATTTTATGTACGGCAGGCAGCGCTATACCTATTGCCACGCGAGCGTTTTACAGGACGCGGGCAGTTTTGGCGAGGCTGCCGACGGCTTTTTAAGCCTGGGCGAGTTTGAGGATGCGGTGGTTCGCGCGGCCTACTGCGCGGCCCGTGCCGCCGAGGCAACCGAGGACTACGAAACCGCCCTGTTCGACTACGCCGACGCGGGCGATTACGCCGACGCGGCTTCCCGGCTGGATAACCTGCAAACGCAGGTATACGAGCACGCCAAAGAACTGAAAACCGCCGGCAATTACGAGGATGCGCTCAACTGGTTTTCCCTGCTGGGCGATTATTTTGACGCGCAGGCGCAGGCGAGGCAATGCAAGGATTATTTCCGCAACCAGCAGTATGCCAAGGCGGAAGAATATGAGACGAACGGGGAACTGCAAAAGGCCTATGATTTATTCAGCAGTCTGAGCGGCTTCCGGGATGCGCAGTCCCGCGCGGACGAGATAGCCACCAAGCTAAACTAAACCGTGCTTACCGCCTCCGCAACGCAGGCGGAGCGGCCCGCACCTTATACCAGCCACCTGATACCGGCACGGTAGCAGGCCCGCCAAACGGGGCCGCAACCGTGCCGGTTGTTTTTCCGGCATCGGCGTAACAACTTCGCTTTCGTCTCTTGATCTGCCGGAAAACCATCAGCCTGTTCGGCACCGAAACACGCCTCCGTCCGCAAGCGTATTGGTTGGGCCCGATTGAAAGGTTTTTATATAAACAGCCATCAGCCATGAAACGACGAGGGTAACTTTCATCGCCGGATTCGGCGCATCCTCCGCCCGGCAGCACACGCTTTTTCTTCTGTTTCCGTCTCGCCACGGCGTGAAGTTGCCATGTTTCCACTGTAACATTTCCCCCGTATTCCCACTGTGACAGCCGATTTCGCTTGACTTTTCTCCGGGGCCTGTGTATCCTTTTTTTACGACCCGTCAAAATAGGGTAAGAAAGAAGGAGAAAAACCATGCGAAAAAGCAACGGCGCGCTTCTCTGCCGACATCCGGGATTGCCGCATGCCCTGCCGCACGGCTGCTCTCCTTTGAAGACGTTATGTTTTCGCGTGTCCCGAGGCATTCCGGCCCTGCACGTGGAAACCGGCATACCGGCCGCGGCAATGCGCGATTTCGGCGTACCCATCCGGCCGACGGCCTCATAGCGCCGAGTTAACGTCACTTTTTTACCGGCGCTCGCGGGTATTTTCCCGCGTGTGCTTTCTCCTGCTTTTCGCAGGTTTTGGAGGGGTTATGCAACGTTCTGTTTTCGCGCGCACGGGCGCGTTTCTTCGTTCCTGTCTCTGCTGGGATCGTCCCTTTATCCGCTGGGTTCTCATCGTGGCGCTGCCGATTATCCTGCAGGAGCTGGTAGGCGCGTCGCTGCACATCATCGACGGCCTGATGGTTTCCAGCCTTGGCGACGCGGCGTACTCTGCTGTTACGCAGGCCAACCGTTACACCTTCGTGCTCCAGCTTTTCTGTTTCGGCACCGCCTCCGGCGGCACCATTTTCATGAGCCAGTACTGGGGTGCGCGGGATATTCCCCGGATGCGCCACGCCATGGGCATTTCGCTGGCCGCCGTCACGCTGATTTCGCTTCCCTTCATGGCAGGCGCGGTGCTCATGCCGCATACCATTATTAGCTGGTTTCTTCCCGAGGGGGAAAGCCGCACCATCGCCGTTACTTATCTGGCGGCGGTCGCGCCCAGCTACATCCTGGTCGCCTGGAGCACGGTATACTCCATGTGCATCAAAGCCGGGGAAAAGACCTACATCCCGCTGATTGCCGGGGTGGTCAGCCTGTGCGCGAACACCGTGCTCAACTATCTGCTCATCTTCGGGCAGTTCGGTTTTCCGAAGCTGGGCGTGCTGGGCGCGGCCATCGCCACCGATATCGCCGCCGCCCTGCAACTGGGCATTAACCTGCTGTTTGCCTATGGCAAGCACCTGCCCGCGGGCGCTACCTTCCGGCAGATGTTCAGCGGCGACCGCGGCTTTGTACGGCGTTTTTCCAAAGTCGTCACGCCGGTAATCTTCAACGAGGGGCTGTGGTCGCTCGGGGTGACGATGTACGGCGTGTACTACGGCCACATGGGGGATATCGCCGTAGCGGCCACGGGCATCTGCTCCACGGTGGATAACCTCGTGTGGGTATTCCTCTTCGGCATGATGCACGCCACCGCCATCATCATCGGCAAAACCCTCGGCGCGGGCCGCAAGGAGGAGGCGTACCTTTACGCCAAGCGGATGATCGCCGGGGCTATGACGGCGGGCGTGGTACTGGGCGTCGTTCTCATCCTGATCCGTACGCCGGTGCTTTCGCTGTTCGGCGGCCTTTCCACCGAGGCGATTGAAAAGGCGCGGGTCATCCTGCTGTTCAGCGCGATCACGATGTGGTTCCGCGCCTACAACACCATCAACGTCGTGGGCGTTTTGCGCAGCGGCGGGGATACGGTTTTCAGCCTGTGTCTGGACGTGGGTAGCATGTGGATCGTGGGCGTGCCGCTGTGCGCCGTGGCGACCTTCGTGCTCCATCTGCCGGTGGAATACGTGTACCTGTGTACCTTTGCCGAAGAGATTGTTAAAATCATCATCGGCGTGCCTCACTTTATCGGCCGCAAATGGCTGAACAACATTACCGAGAAGAAGGGGGAACCCGTTCTTGAAGCCCATTGATATGGTGGTTAAAATCGGCAGCATGGCGCTGATCCAGCGCGAGGACGGCACCATCGACTACAATATTTTTCAGCGTTTGGGCGACGACCTGCGCCCCGGTATGGCGCTGGTTACCAGCGGCGCCACCGAAATCGGCCGACTGGATTTTCTGCACCGTACGGGCCACGAACTGACCGGCGACCCGGAGCTGGTGAAAACCGATTACGCCGCGCAGGGCCAGATCGTGCTGATGGACAACTACCGCAAATTCATCCATCCGGAGTACGGCGTGCGGCAGCTGCTGGTGGAGCACACGCACTTCAACGATCCCATCAAGCGCGAGCACATTCGCCGGTTCCTGCTGCGCGCGGCCGAGCAGGACGCGATACCCATCATCAACTACAACGATCCCGTCAGCGACGAAGAAACCCGTAAAATGGAGCTTGCAAGCCGCAGGCAGGACGGCGAAACCGTGGTCGAGTGCGTAGATAACGACGAGACCGCCGCGGTAATCGCCTCGCTGGTCGGCGCGGGCACGCTGGTGCTGCTAACCGGCACCGAGGGGATATACCTCGACCGCAACGACCCTTCCACCTTGGTACGGGATTTGATTTGCACCGACATTCAAACGCTGCGCGAACGCGTAACGGAACTGATGACCCATTGCGACGGCGCCAGCCGCAGCGGCGCGGGCGGCGCGAAAGCCAAGCTGGCTTTCGCCCTGCGCGCGGCGGAACAGGGCAGCCACGTAATCATTGGCCATGCGCGCCACCATATCGCGGCGCTGGCGGACGGCAGCGTGCCCTGCACCCATATCGGCGTCACCGCCCGATAACACTCAGGCAACGAAGGAGGCCGCCCGTATGAGTTGGTTTCAACTTGTGGTAACGCTGGGCTGCACAATCGGCGCGGGATTTTTCTATTACCTGATGGATCTTGCGCCCCAAAGCCCCAAAAAGCTCCCTGTCAAAGGCGGCGGAGAGTTCCGGATGCCGGATATGTATTTTCGCAGCACGCCGGGCACGCTGTACGCCGTTTTCGATCAGGCGGGCGAAGAGGGCCGCCCCCGGATGCGCCGGTACTGGTATTTCGATTTCGGCTTCATCCTCTGCTTTCTGGGCGTGATGCTCGCCGTCGATCTGAACGCGGTGGGCACAAGCTACGCGCTGTACCCGTGGATGAACATCGCCGCCATTGCGCGCGCCGCGCTGGACATGGCGGAAAACTGCCTGTTCCTGATTTTGCTTCGCGGCTGGCCCACGCGGAAAAACCGCATTGCCCGCGCGGCCTGCACAGTAACGACCCTCAAGTTCATGATGCTGTTCGCGTGGATCGGCATGCTGTTCTTCCGGTTGTTTGTTACCGCGTTCCATATCGGCGCATAAACCGGCATTCGCGCAGGCCGTTCCCTGTCGGCGTATCGTCGGCATTCGTACAGACCGTTCCCTATCGGCGCGGTGGCTCCGGCCTATTTTGTTTAACAGGAGCGCCGCCGGGAAGCCGCCGCCCCGAATGCTTTGCAGCTGTCGCCGCAAGAGGTATCGCATCTCCGGCCTTCCGGGGCCGTGAGCGCGGCGGTACGATCCGGGCAAGCCAAAACCATAAGCAAACCCGTCCGTATGGCCGGCTATCGGCCGAACGAGCGGGTTTTACTATGCTAAATCCGGGGTGGTTCTAGGGTTGTTTCCCCGCGGGGCGGTTGAGCGGCGCGTCAGGGGTTGGGCGGAGCCTCCGGTCGATCGCCGCAGGCGGCCAGTGCCGCCTCAAACGCCATTCCGGCCCGGCGCAGTTTCGCCTTGATCTCCGCATCCGGCGGGGCGGTCGGCGGCTCGCCGTTCTCCCCGCTTTGCTTGCGCGCCCGTTCCAGACGCTTGCGGTATTTCGCGTTGTAGCGCTCCTCCTCGCTGAACACGCAGCCGCAGTATTTTTGCATGTACAGGCCCAGCGCTCGCGCCTCCTCCACCCCCTGCCTAAACAGCGGCCGAAAATCGCGGTACAGGAACGCAACGCCGAACTCCGCCGCCGCATCCTCGGCGGCGGCGCGAATCAGCTCGTGCTTTTGAAAGACGCTGTAAAAAAGCGTGCTTGTAAAGTACGTATAGCCGTGCTCGGCAGCGTAGCGCGCCGTTTCGCGCATTCGGGAGGCATAGCAAGCCCCGCAGCGGTTGCCGATGTCGCCCGCCACAACCTGCGCAAAAGGCCGCAGGCCGTACAGGTCGTTTACTTCCAGCGCCATGCCGATCTGTGCGGCATACTCCACGAGGGCGTTGCGGCGCGCGCGGTACTCGGTATACGGGTGGATATTGGGGTTGTACCAGTAGCCCGTCGGCTCGATGCCCTCGGCGCGCAGGCTTTGCACGCACATCACCGAGCAGGGGGCGCAGCAGATATGCAGCAGCAGTTTCATGGATGGTCGCCTCCGCCGATCTTGGTTTCCCATGTCCCCTCGCTCGCGCAGCGGGGATCGCGTTCGGTTTGGCCCCGCAGCGCAGCGCGAAATGAAGAACACGGCGGAGCCAAGTTCAAATTTCACGCAAAGGCAGGGGCAAAACCGCCGCAGGCACGATGCGCCCGGGATCGGCAACAGTATAACACAGTTGCATGGCGCAGTCCACGCGACGGCGTTTCCAATTGCGGTGCGGTATGGTATACTATCGTTGTTGTTGAAGGAGATGTTTTGCCCGATGACCCGAAAAATACTTGCATTTCTTCTGGCGGCCCTGTTCCTTTTCTCCTGCGGCGCGGCGACGGCGGACGATGATACGGACGCCCTTTTTGAGCAGGCGGCAGCCGCACTGCTGAGCCCGAAAGCGGAAGCCCTGCAAACCAGCGTATATACGCTACGTACCGGCGAAACCGCCTACGTGCCCAGCGTCGCCCCGGAGATCACCCCGGCCGACGAGCTTGATTCCCTTGTGATGCCCGCCGTGGACGGAACCTTTGAAAGCTCCGATCCCGCCGTCGTCACGGTGGATGAAACCGGCCTGATGACCGCCGCAGCCGAGGGCGAAGCGACGGTTACCTACCACACATCCGCCGGAGACGTATCCTTTGCCGTCACGGTGGACGCAAACGCGCTGCCGGAAAGCGTGAAGGCCATGGTATACGTGGCGAAAAACGAGTTTTATACCACTAAACGCGCCCGGCTGCCCAAATACAACAAGTACGCCAAATGGTATTATGGGAAGAAGAAGGAGGTCGGCTGGTGCTCGGTGTTCACCATCTGGTGCGCCAACGCCAGCGGAAACCGCCTGCTGAAGGAAGAAGCCCTGAAAACGGAAACCGTATCGGATACGGACGTTGTGTATTTCCGCGAGGGACAGGTGGGCAACCAGTACGATTGTTTCCAGTCGCTGGGCCGCTTCACCGGCGTACCGCGCCCCGGCTATCCCGTTATCTACGGCGATCTGGACAACAGCTACCGCACCACCCACATCGGTATCGTTGTGGATGTGGCCGACCGGGGGGACGGCATTTACCAGGTGACGACCGTGGAAGGCAACATGAGCAACTCGGTGAAAAGCTATTGCTACCTATACGACAGCAACGCGGACAACCACACCGTAGGCGTGGAAAAAGGCTTGCGCCTCCAAACCAACATGAGCACCCTGCCCTCGGAGGAGCAGACCGACCCGCTGGTGCAGTATAAACTGCACACCGACCACTGGTGCGTATTCGGGTTTGGCGCAAGCTGGCTGTAACGGCATTCCAAGGGCTCGGGCGCAGGAACGCTGTACGCCATTCACCGGGGTTTTTCCCCCGTCATCCCCGTAACGCAGGATCGTCCCCACCGCTCGGGCATCGCCGGTATTTCTGCCGCCCCATTTGAAGCCCGGCCGCAAAAATCACATTGATTCAAACCCCGTAGACCGTGGTATAATCAACATACAAGGAGGATGAGAACCCATGAGAGATCTGAAGGAACTCAAAGGTACCCAAACCGAAGCCAACCTGCAGGACGCTTTTGCCGGAGAAAGCAAAGCGCGCAACAAGTACACCTATTATGCCTCCAAAGCACGCAAGGACGGCTATGTACAGATTGCCAACCTCTTTGAGGAAACCGCCAACAACGAGAAGGAGCACGCCAAAATCTGGTTTAAGCTCCTGCACGGCGGCGAAGTGGCCGGCACGGAAGATAACCTGCTGGATGCTGCCGAAGGCGAGAACTACGAGTGGACGGATATGTACGTCCGCATGGCCGAGCAGGCCCGCGAAGAAGGCTTTACCCAGATTGCCGCTCTTTTCGACGGCGTTGCCAAAATCGAGAAAACGCACGAGGAGCGCTACCGCAAGCTGCTCGCCAACATTCAGGATGGGCTGGTCTTCAGCCGCGACGGCGACCAGGTGTGGCAGTGCATCAACTGCGGCCATATCGTGATCGGCAAAAAAGCGCCGGAGCTCTGCCCCGTTTGCAAGCACCCCAAGGCGTTCTTCGAACTCCACACGGAAAACTATTGACAGCCGTTTCCGGCTGACGCAAAATGAAGGGGATGGCTCAGGGGGGAAGAACCTCCGGGCCGTCCCCTTCGTTTTTTATGCGCACCTGCCCTTGCGCGGCTGCCGCCGCGGCGGATTGTTGCGGGTTCGCCCGCTGCGCCATCTGGGGAGCACAGCAAAAGTACCAGATAAATAAATCCGTCATGCCTGCCTTTGCGCACCTGCCCTTGCGCAGCTGTCTCCGCGGCGGAACGGGAAACTGTTTTGCGTCCCGGTCGCGCTGATTTCGCCGGTTTGCCACCCTTTCGGCTCCCCGGCAGATTTTTGCGGGTTCGCCCGCTGCGCCACCTGGGGGGCACAGCAAAAGTACCAGATAAATAAATCCCGTCATGCCTGCCTTTGCGCGGTATGATCGCGAGCCGGAGAATCCGCGCGGTCGCGCCGCCGCCTTCGCGGCGTTTCCCGCTTGAATTGCCCGCGCCGTACCGTGGCATCTGCCGAACAAACAAATCCGTGTCGCCCTGATCATCGTACTTTTGGGAGGTTTTCATGCGAGTAGCGCACATCAACGTGACTTCGGGCCTGAGTACGGGCCGCATCGCCACGGATATCTGCGAGGTTACCCAGCGGTCGGGGCACAAGGCGCTTCTGTGCTATTCCCGCGGTTATCCGCCGCGGAACGTGCCCGGCTTCCGCGTGGGCAGCCGGGCGGGTGTGCTGCTGCATGGGGTTCTGGCACGCCTTACGGACCGGGCAGGCTTTTTCAGCCGCCACGCCACCCGCAGGCTGGTTAAGCAGCTGGCGCTTTATAAGCCGGATGTGATCCACCTGCACAATCTGCACGGGTACTATCTGGACCTGCGCACGCTGTTTGCCTGGCTGGCCAAAGCCGGGGTGCCGGTGGTGTGGACGCTGCACGATTGCTGGGCCTTCACCGGGCATTGCGCCTATTATTCCATGGTCAAGTGCGAACGCTGGCACACTACGGGCTGCGGCCGTTGCCCCCAGCTTTCCGCCTACCCGCGCAGCCTGGGTGTGGATCGTTCCCGCCGCAACTGGCAGGAGAAGCGCGCTTTATACGAGGCCGTGCCCAACCTGACGCTGGTTACGCCGTCCGTATGGCTGGGGCGCGAGGCAAACCGTTCCTTCCTGGGCAAACGCCCCATCCGCGTCATTGCCAACGGCCTCGACCTTACGCAGTTCTACCCCTGCGACGAGCCGGAGGTGCTCAGCGATCTGGTGCGGCGATATTCGCTTGCGGAGCTGGGCGACAAAAAAATGCTGCTGAGCGTGGCCAGCACCTGGGAAACGCGCAAAGGATTAAACGATCTGACGGCCCTTGCCGAGTTGCTCCGCGACGATATGATGATTGTCGTGCTGGGGGTTACCGAGCGGCAGTGCGCCGACCTGCCCAAAACGATGCTGGGCATTCCCCGCACCGAAAACCTGCGGATGCTGCGGGCGCTGTACACCGCCGCGGACATATGCCTGAGCCTGAGCCACGAGGAAACGCAGGGGATGACCCTGCTGGAAGCTTTGGCCTGCGGCACACAGGTGCTGTGTTACGACGCGACCGCCCTGCCCGAAACCGTCACCCCCGAGGTGGGCGAAGTGGTCGCCGAGAACGATCTGCCCGCCGTGGCCGCCGCCTGCGCAAGGCTTTGCGATTCCCCGAAAAGTCCCGCCGCCTGCCGCGCGCGCGCCGAAGAATACGAAAAGCACACCCAGTGCGCGGCCTATGTGGGCCTTTACGAGGAACTGACCGGCCTGCGCCCCGTACCGTAAACGGCAACCGTCGCCGGTGCGTGCTTCAGGAATACTCAACCCTGCCGATCATTGACGGCATGTCGAACCTTCGTTCGACATGCATATGGAAAGCCGAGCCCTTGCGGGTTCGGCTTTTTTGCTGCGGATACCGATCGGTTTTCTTAATATTGAAGTCCGTCCGGGCGCAAAGACGAGAGCGCTCCATACCGTAAATAACCACCTCAACCGTGGTGATGCTGACAAAGCAGATGGTACTTTCCCCCGTTCGCCTCCGTTCGTCCCTCCCCGATCGACCCATTTCCCCGAATTCGCAACCTTTATCGGCTCAAAAGGCCCCGGATACGAGGAAGCGAACCCGGTTGTGGTGGGAGCACACACGGACGTACGTGGCTGTCCCGCCTACGCAGGCGATAAAGCAAAACATTGCCCGACTTGCCTCCGTTTATTCCCATCGGCTTTCCCCATCGGCCTTTCCCGGCGTCCCTCCCTGATCGACCCATTTCCCCGAACCCGCAACGTTTATCGGCTCGAAAGGCCCCGGATACAAGGAAGCGAGCCCGGTCGAAGCGGGAGCGTACACAGACATACGTGGCTGTCCCCGCCTGCGCAGGCGATAAAGCAAAACATTGCCCGACTTGCCTCCGTTTATTCCCATCGGCCTTTCCCGGCGTCCCTCCCTGATCGACCCATTTCCCCGAACCCGCAACGTTTATCGGCTCAAAAGGCCCCGGATACGAGGAAGCGAGCCCGGTCGAGGCGGGAGCGTACACGGACGTACGTGACCGTCTCAACCGTGGCGATGCTGATAAAGCAAACGGTGCTTCCCACTATTCGCCACCGTTCGTCCCTCCCCGTCAGCCCATTTTCCCGAACCCGCAACGTTTATCGGCTCAAAAGGCCCCGGATACGAGGAAGCGAGTCCGGTTGGGGCGGGAGCGTACACGGACGTACGTGACCGCCTCAACCGTGGTGATGCTGACAAAGTAGACGGAGTCTTTTCAGCCGATAAAAAAAAGGACGGGGTGCTGTTATGCACTAACCCCGTCCGATTACTTTGCGGTTTTCCGTTCCGAATATCGCATCACTTTGCGCTTTCGACGATCTGCTTGAAAGCTTCGGGATCGTTGACGGCGATGTCGGCGAGCATTTTGCGGTTGATGACGACGTTGTTCTTCTTCAGGCCGTTCATCAGCACGGAATAGCTCATGTCGTTCATGCGCGCGGCGGCGTTGATGCGGGTAATCCACAGGCGGCGGAAATCGCGCTTGCGCATCTTGCGGCCTTCGAAGGCGTAGCGCAGGCTGCGGGCAACCTGTTCGTTTGCGGCGCGATACTGGCGGGACTTGGCGCCAAAATAGCCTTTGGCAAGCTTGAGCACCTTGCGGCGCTTCTTGTGGGCGTTCACGGCTCCTTTAATGCGTGCCATGTTTCTTTCCTCCTTGAAAAAATCAGCGAAGCAGCCTTATTTGTAGGGGAGCAACTTGCGAATGGTGCGGGCTTCGGCCGCATTATCCACAATGCCGTCCGCGCGCAGATGACGCGTGCGCTTGGTGGTCTTCAGGTGTACCTGATGGTTGGCGTTCATCTGCTTGTGCTTCACTTTACCATTTTTCGTAAAGAAGAAACGCTTGGCTGCGCCACGATGAGATTTTTGTTTGGGCATAGGGGTCGTCCTCCTCTCCATTGGGATCCGCGCGCGGCAACCGCCCCGACACGGAAGGAACCGGCGTTTGCGCCGCATGGGAACGCGGCGCGGCCGGAACCTCGGTAACCGTGTTTCAGGTCCGCTTACGCCCCTGGGGCAAGGCGGCCCGTTTTTTCGGCTACACAGGTCAAATCATATTTTCGCTTTCGCGCTTGACCTTTTTCTTGGGCGGCTCTTGTTGAGCGGCCTTCTGTACCGCGTCGGCCTTACGCTCCTCGTCTTCTCTGGCTTTGCGCTCCTGCGAGCGCTCGGCGAAGCTCTTCTTTTCGGCCTTCGGGGCGATAATCATAATCATGTGGCGGCCTTCCAGCAGAGGGCGGCGTTCGATGTTGCCGATCTCCTCAATCCGTTTGGCAAAATCCATCATGATCTGCATACCGATGTTCGCGTGAGCAATCTGACGGCCGCGGAAACGGATGGTCACCTTCACTTTATCGCCGGCTTCGAGGAACTTGATGGCATTCTTCAGCTTGGTCTGAACGTCGTTCTCCTCAATCGTGGCGGAAAGCTGCACCTCTTTGAGTTCCACAATGCGCTGATTTTTCCGCATCTCGCGTTCGCGTTTGGATTGCTCAAAACGATGCTTGTCGTAATCCATCAGCTTGCAGACGGGCGGCCTTGCCCCGGGAACGATCTTTACAAGATCCAGCCCGGCCTGTTCGGCTTTCTCCAGCGCGGCACGCGCGGGCATTACGCCCAGCTGCTCGCCGTCGGCGCCGATCAGACGCACTTCGCGGTCGTTAATTTCTTCGTTAATCATCGGTTCGTTGTTGATACCCATGCACCTCCATAAGATTTCAAACGCGTGTTTCGCGCAGTTCCGGCTTTGCGTCCGCCCGGCCATGCCGCCGGAACGCAAACAAAAAGCGCCGAGCATACTACCCGCCGCAACTCATTCCCGACGCGGACTTTCGTGCCGCGACCTGCGCAAATCGGATTCGCGCGGTGAGAAGCGGGCGGCTTCTGCTTACGTTTGTTACCTTACCACGGTTTTCTTGCTTTGTCAAGAATTTTCTCCCGTTTTTATCAGCCTTTTCCCCTTGGCTCGCCCGCCCGCGCAAGCACGGCAGGTGGAAATCGGCTATTCATGCGGGGCGGTGGAAGCGCAGCATACGGCACTACCGGGAACCCGCCGCCATAAACGGCTTTTCAGGGTTTCGAAAGCGTGGTATAATGCAGGTGAAATCCTTTGGGTACAGCCCCCTTGCCGTTCTCCGCGCCGGGCGGAAAAGGCGGCGGCGCGCCCAACAATTGATCTCCCCCGTTTTTTCCGCCGTCGCACCGGAAGCCACAGGCTGTTGGACGGCGGCGCGTTTGGCTTTTTTCCTGCGCTTGCATTCGGGCGCGGCGCATACGCGTTCTTTCCCCTTATTCCGGCGTCTGCGCGGGTTCATCCGCGAAATACGGTTTGCAGAAGCGTGCTTCCCCCTTTGGGCGAAGCGCCGCCGTTATCCCGGGTCCTTCCAAACGGCGCGGGTAAAAAGCGGCTGCGAGCCGATAGATCAGAACAGATTAATACAAAGGTCGTGGTCCAATGCCGATCCATGTGCTGGCAATTGATATCGGTGCCTCCAGCGGGCGACACATTCTGGGCAGCGTGAAAGACGGAAAGCTGACGCTGGAAGAAATTTACCGTTTTCCCAACGGACTGGTGCAGCGGAACGGACACCATTGCTGGGATGTGGACGCGCTTTGGGCCGACGTTGTCGAAGGGCTGAAAAAGTGCGCCATGCTTGGTAAAATACCGGTTTCTGTCGGCATAGACACCTGGGGTGTGGACTATGTGCTGCTGGACCGGCACAACCAGCGGATCGGCGATTGCTTCTCCTATCGCGACAACCGCACCGAGCCGCTGCTGGACCGGCTGTCCGCCAAGTGGCTTTTTAAGCACACCGGCATCGCCAAACAGCCTTTTAATACCGTTTATCAGCTAATGGCCACGCCGTCGGATTGGCTGTCCCGGGCGGATCGCTGCCTGTTGATTCCGGACTATTTTCATTTCCTGCTTTCCGGCGTAAAATCCAACGAATATACCAACGCCTCCACCGGCGCGCTGCTGAACTGCCATACGCGCGACTGGGACAAGGATGTGCTGGCGGAAGCGGGCATCCCCGCGAGGCTTTTCCCCGATCCGCCGGTAGCCCCCGGCACGCTGCTCGGCCCCATGAAGGCGGATCTGGCGAAAGAAGTGGGCTTTTCGTGCGAGGTCATCGCGCCCGCAACCCACGACACGGGCAGCGCGTTTATGGCGGTTCCCTCGCGGGATGAAAACACCGTCACCCTGTCCAGCGGCACATGGAGCCTGCTGGGGGTGGAAAACGATGAGCCGGTTCTTTCCGAGCAGGCGCGCAAGGCGGGCTTTACCAATGAGGGCGGTTACGACGGAACCTTCCGCTTTTTGCACAACATCACCGGACTTTGGCTTCTCCAGAGCATCCGGCGGGAGCTGGGCGACCGCCATACCTATTCGGAGTTGACGGAGCTGGCGCAAAAGGGCGAAACCTATCCCGGCCTTGTGGATTTGTTGGACAACCGGTTCCTTGCCCCGGCCGGGGGCATCGTTAACGAAATTACCGCGGCGCTGCAGGAGGCGGGCTCGCAGCCGCCGGCCAGCCTTGCGGAACTGCTGGGCTGCGTTATGCACAGTCTGGCGCACGGCTACGCGGAGGGAATCCGCTCGCTTGAAACGCTTACGGGGCGACAGTACAACGCGCTGCACATCGTTGGCGGCGGCAGCCGGAACGAAGTGCTGAACCAGTGGACGGCGAACGCCGCGGGGCTTCCGGTTTACGCGGGGCCGGACGAAGGCTCGGCGCTGGGCAATGTTATCGCGCAGCTGATCGCGCTGGGTGAAATTGCGGATTTGCAACAGGCGCGCGCGATGGTTCATTCCAACTTCCCGATTAAAACCTATCTGCCGAACTAACTGCCGGCCGAATCCGCCACCGGAAAACCCTGCCGGACAAAGCGCGCTTTACGGAGCTGACAATGCTTCAGGTAGCTTTGAAAACTCCGCCCTTCAGCGCCCATTGCCGCAGGCAGGGCGTGCCCGCGGAGGAACAGCGGTTAACCAAGGTGGCGCGGAACAAACAGACCGTGTTGAAAGCGAGGGAACGTACATGAAAATGACGGATACCCAGGTATTGCAAAAAGTGGTGCGCACCTGCAACGACGGTTGGCTGCAGGGCTGGCACGAGCGCAACGGCGGAAACCTAACCTACCTTCTTTCCGAAGCGGAGGTCGCCCAGTGCAGGCCGTTTTTCGCCGCTCAGCCCGGCGAATGGGTACACATGGGCGTGCAGGCCGAAAACCTTGCGGGCGGATATTTTGTGGCCACCGGCAGCGGCAAATACATGCGCAACGTTGTGCTGGCGCCCCAGAACAACCTTTGCCTTCTGGAGATTAACGATCAGGGCGACAGCTGGCGCATCGTATGGGGGCTGGAAGCCGGCGGCGTGCCCACCAGCGAGTTCCCCAGCCATTTCCTGAACCACAGCGTTCGTAAAACCGCCACAAACGGCGCGTGCCGGGTAATTTACCACGCGCATCCCGCCAACATTATCGCCATGACCTACATCCTTCCGCTTACCTCCCGCGCCTTTACGCGCGCGCTGTGGAAAAGCGCCACGGAGTGCCCGGTGGTGTTTCCCGGCGGCGTGGGCGTGGTGCCGTGGATGGTGCCCGGCGGATCAGACATCGCATGGGCAACCAGCGAGCGGATGCGCAAGTACGACGCGGCCATCTGGGCGCACCACGGCCTGTTTGTGAGCGGCCCCGATCTGGATGCGGCTTTCGGCCTGATGGACACCCTTGAAAAGGCCGCGGAAATTTACATGAAGGTCGTCTCCTCCGGCAGGCGCCTCCTGCAAACCATCACGGATGACGATCTTCGCGCCATCGCCCGCGAATTCGGCGTTACGCTCCGGGAAGATTTTCTGGGCGAAGACGAGTAACCTTCTGGTGTAAACCACGGTTCCCGGAAGCCCGGGGGTTGCCCGCAGCGCTATTGTATAGCGGTTTTACAAGAGGCGTGAAAGCTCCGATGTTTTCCAGCGCTGTTGTTCAGCAGTTTCACAGGGAAGCGAACGCTTCCGCCGCCGCGGTTCCGTCTGTTTTCGCCGTCAGGGTTCGCCCCTGCGGGCAGCGCACCGCCCATTTTTCAGTCCCTGTCGCATACAGCTGCAAGGGTTGCATTTCATCCGCTTTTGCGTTATGATGGGCGAACCACAGAACCGGAAAAGGAGAATTCTTATGTTGGAATATAAGTTCGACACCCAATTGCTGATCGAGGGCGAAGGCCTTTCCGAAGATGCCATCGGCGAATACATCGACAACAACATCGAAGGCGACTGCCGCCTGGTGGTCGGGGACCCCGACCTGATAAAAGTTCACTTTCACACCAACACGCCGTGGAAGGTGCTGGAATACTGCGCCTCGCTCGGCGAAATCTACGATGTGGTGGTCGAAAACATGGAGCGGCAGGAAAACGGCCTGCAGGGCTGAGACAGCCAATGCCGTTCCCCCACCTTTGTTCGCAGGCGGGCGGTTCGGACCGTCAAAAAAGTGGTAATTGCCACTTCCTCCGTTGACAAACCTCTTGCAAAAGCGCAAGCTCAGCTTGCTTAATAGGTTCGGCCGCGCGAAGCTATGCGCACGACGGGCGGGAATGTACACGGGCGTACGTGACCGCCCGTTGTGGCGCAGGCGGTAAAGCAAAGCGGCCTTTATAAGGGAGCTGATGTAGCCCTTACCCCCTTTTTAGATTACAGGTGCCGTTTGCGGGCAAGCCGTAAAAGCTCTGTCCTACCGGCTCCGCCTGTTGAAACGATTACCCTCGGAGGGTAATCGCTCTCCGACATTCCCGGAAAAGCAAGTTCATTAACAGGCCAAAGCGGGCGGTTCGGATTTTCCAAACCGCCCGCCTGTTTATTCTTTTTTCTGTTCTTTTCAGCAGCCCGCGCTCGCAATCAGCGCGCGCCCGCACCCGGTTACCGTAATCATCGGGCTGCGCGCGGGGATTAGCCCGCTTTCCCCGGCGGCGAGCGAAAGCTTTCCGCCCTGCCAGGTCAGCGTCAGCGCGTCCAGCGCCGTAACCATGCGGAAGCTGGTTTCGCAGGCTGCAAGGGCCCGGCTGTCCGTTACGCACAGGCAGCCCAGCGTAAACGCGGGCACCGACAGCACCACATGCTCGCCCGCTTTTTCCGTCTCGGGCAGCCGCGTGCGCAGGCCGCGCAGGGCGGGGTCCACCACATCCAGCGCCTGCCGCACATGCAGGGGCCGT
>JAQUXV010000014.1:0-1435 GCA_028692205.1 Eubacteriales bacterium | reverse complement strand
CAGCGTAAACGCGGGCACCGACAGCACCACATGCTCGCCCGCTTTTTCCGTCTCGGGCAGCCGCGTGCGCAGGCCGCGCAGGGCGGGGTCCACCACATCCAGCGCCTGCCGCACATGCAGGGGCCGTTCGTTGCCCTGCGCATCCTTGCGGTGATAATCCCACAAACGGTAGGTAACGTCGCTGGACTGCTGAATTTCGTACAGGGTCACACCGCCGCCGATGGCATGCACCATGCCGCTGGGCATGTACAGCACATCCCCCGCCTTCACATCCACATACGCGAGCAGCGTCTCCACATCCCCGCCGGTCAGCAGGGCGTTTGCAAGCTCCCCGGTGGTAACACCGTCCTTCAGGCCATAGCAGAGCTGTGCGCCCGGCTCGGCGTTCAGGATCACCCACGCTTCGGTTTTGCCCAGCTTGCCTTCGTTTTTCAGGGCGTAATCGTCGTTGGGGTGTACCTGTACGCTTAAGTTGTCATCCGCCGCCAGCAGTTTCAGCAGCAGCGGGAAGGGGTTTGCGTTGTTTTCGCCTACCAGCGCTTCGCCGGAGCGGGCAATCAGTGCGGGCAGGGTTTCACCCATGTCGTCGGTGCTCTCCAGCCCCGGTATGCAGCTGATTTCCAACGCTTCGCCGGTGCGCGGATCGGGAATGTCCTTACCGAAAATGCGCTTCAGCGCATCCCCGCCCCAGGGGGTGAGAGCGCCGTAGCGGTAAGCAGGATGCATCCGCACGGGGAGCAGCGGGCAGTCCTCCGTCAGCGGCGACTCAAAGCAATGGAACTCGTCCGGCCGGAATTCGAAGCGGAAAGTGCCTGCCTCGCGTACCGTCGTTTCGGAAAACAACCGGAGCGCTTTTTGATTTTGCGCATAGGTATCCACACGCAGGCAATCGCAGCCGAGCTTTTTCCCCTGCTGCTTCACAAACGCCATAATATCGCGCGCATACCCCTTGCCGTTGCATTCGGGGTGCAGGGCGATACGGTGGAGGCAAACGGGGTTTACGCCGAACTGCCAGGGCACGTCGTCGTATTCCGGCCCCTGCCCCACGCAAACGGCAAACACGGCGGCCAGCCGCCCTTCCGCATCCAACCGGTATAGGCGTTTCTGCTCCACATCCTCCCGCAGCAGGCCTTCGCTGGGGTATTCCCCCCAATCCCACTGGAACAGGTTGCGGGCGTGCATATCGTCGATGGCTGCCTGATAAAGGGCAAAGACCTCGCTTAATTGTTCGGCGGTTACCAAAGAATACTCCATGTTAAAACGCCTCCGTATACATTGAATAAAGGTGCGCGTACAGCCCGCCTTTCGCAATCAGCTCCTGATGCGTGCCCTGTTCCTCCACGCCGTTTTCGGTCAGCACCCAGATGACGGTGGCGTTTTGGATGGTGGTCAGGCGGTGGGCGATGGTGAAGGTGGTGCGGCCCACGGACAGCTT
>JAQUXV010000297.1 GCA_028692205.1 Eubacteriales bacterium | reverse complement strand
CTTCTGTTTGGAGGACAAGCAAAACAACTCCTTATTGCTGCAATTGGGTTAACGCCTGTATGCTAAAGGATTTCTGTACTGTGTGAAATGCGGTGTATCACCTGACGAACGCGGTTAAGCGCCGTATCAAAATCTGCGTCTTCCGCTTCCAGCGTCAGTTTCTGGGTAACAAAATTGATGTTGGCGCCGGTTACGCCGGGTAGCCTGCGAATGGTGGTTTCCATACGGTCGGCGCAGGAGGCGCAATCCAGCTCGGTCAATTGGAAAGTCTTCTTCATACGAAAAACCCCTCTCTATTCCGTCACGTGGTCGATGCCCTGCCCGAGAATAGTGCGGACATGATCGTCCGCCAGCGCATAGAACACGGTCTTTCCATCCCTGCGGGCGGACACCAACTTGCTGCGCTTTAAAAGCGCCAACTGGTGGGAAATGGCGCTCTGGCTCATGCTCAGCAGCGTTGCGATATCGCAGACGCACATTTCGCTGGCGAACAGACAGTATAGAATACGAATGCGTGTGGAATCCCCAAAAAGCTTGAATAGTTCGCTGAGGTCAAAAAGCGTGTTCTCATCCGGCATTACGGCGGCGACGTTTTCCACGATGCCGTCGTGAACGCAAATAAAATCGCATTTGGGAGCGTCATTCTCATGGTTCACAATCCGTCACTCCTTCATATGAACAATCGTTCATATGTATAATAAGCAAAAACACCGGTGTTGTCAAGCGCCCGGATAAATTATGGAAGAAGATTTTAATTTCGACGCGCAAAACGACTAACGAAAACCCATCAAGCGAATGATATTGATACACAAACATCTATTGGTTTGCGGGGGTGTGTACCCGGATGATGGATTGATACGGGAAAAGCTCAGCCGCGCGCATGCCTTATGATAGAAAAGGAGTTGGTGGAATTACCCCAGCAAAGGTTTCCACGCCTCCGAAAGCATATCGAGGGTCCACCGGGCATTAGCGGGGCTGGTGGAAGGAAGTATGGTTGCGGGAAGCGTGGTGAGCGGCTCGCACCAACGATGGTAAAGCGAACCCGCAGTTTGCCCGTTGCAAAACACCGTGTGAATGGAGGTGCTGGAAAGCAAAGCGGCGATATCGTTTGGCACCGGTTTGCGAATGCTCAGGTCAGCGCTGCCGGTAATATCGCAGGAGGCAAGCACGTCCCACAACGCGATGCCGTTTTGCAGCAGCAGCGCGCGCTTTTCCGGAATGGTGTTTGGAACCGGCGCGCCGAACAGCGAGGCAAGCACGCGCCAGAAACGGTTTTGCGGATGGCCGTAGTAGAACGCGTTCTCACGGGACTTCACGGAGGGAAACGTGCCCAGCACCAGCACCCGCGAAGATGCGTTATACACCGGCGCAAAAGGGTGAGCGATGCCGATATAGGTATCCGCCATAGGCCAGCCTCCTTCCCGGATTCCAGCATAACGCTGCCGAAGGGATTGCGCAAGAAGGGAGAAATGGAAATGTTAACGGTTTATCCATATTTGGGTTATGATTTGCACAAGGTTTTCATATATGATAGCATAGTAAGATATATTGCCATAGCAAGGAGGTCGCAAACATGGCAAAGACGATTGGTATCGACCTGGGAACCACCAATTCCTGCGTCGCTTTTTTAGAGAACGGTGACCCTGTCGTGATCCCCAATGCCGAAGGCGGGCGCACTACGCCCTCCGTGGTTGCCTTTACGAAAGATGGACAGCGCCTTGTTGGCAGCGCCGCCAAACGGCAGGCGATTACCAACAGCGAACGGACCATCTCCAGCATCAAGCGCGAGATGGGCACCGACAACCGCGTAAAAATCGACGGCAAGGCCTACACCCCGCAGGAAATCAGCGCGATCATTCTGCAAAAGCTGAAAGCCGACGCAGAAGCCTACCTGGGCGAGAAGGTGACCGACGCGGTGATCACCGTGCCCGCGTACTTCAGCGATAGCCAGCGGCAGGCGACCAAGGACGCCGGTAAAATCGCGGGGCTGAACGTGCTGCGCATCATCAACGAGCCGACTGCCGCCGCGCTGGCCTACGGCGCGGATAAAGCCGAAAACATGAAGGTGATGGTGTACGATCTTGGCGGCGGCACCTTCGACGTAAGCATTCTGGATATCAACCATGACGTGATCGAAGTGCTGGCGACGGCGGGTAATAACCGGCTGGGCGGCGATGATTTTGACCGCTGCGTGGTTAACTGGCTGTTGGAAGACTTCCAAAAACGGGAAAAGATCGATTTAAGCCGCGACCCCACCGCGATGCAGCGCATCCGCGAAGCGGCCGAAAAGGCGAAGATCGAGCTGAGCGCCGCAAGCACCACCACCATCAGCCTTCCCTTTATCGCCAGCGACCGCAACGGCGCCAAGCATATGGAGGCCACGTTGACCCGCGCAAAGTTTGACGACTTGACAAAAAACCTCGTGGAAGCTACCATGGGGCCGGTGCGGCAGGCAATGAGCGATGCGGGGTTGAAACCCGCCGAGCTGGGCCAAATCCTGCTGGTGGGCGGCAGCACACGCATTCCTGCCGTGCAGGAGGCTGTGAAGCGCATTACCGGGCACGAACCCAGCAAGGGCGTAAACCCCGACGAGTGTGTCGCGATGGGCGCGGTGTTGCAGGGCGGCGTGCTGCAGGGGCAGGTAACGGGTTTGCTGCTGTTGGATGTAACGCCCCTGTCGCTGGGCATTGAAACGGTGGGGGATGTGTTCAGCCGGTTGATCGACCGCAACACGCCCATCCCCGTCAAGCGCAGTCAGGTGTTCACCACCGCGGCGAATTTTCAGACGTCGGTGGAAATCCATGTGCTGCAGGGCGAACGGGAAATTGCTTCGTATAACAAGACGCTTGGCAAGTTTAAGCTCACCGGCATCCGCCGGGCGCTGCGCGGCATACCGCAGATCGAGGTTACCTTTGCTATTGACGCCAACGGCATTGTGAACGTGTCGGCCAAAGACCTGGGAACGGGAAAACATCAGGAAATTGCGTTGACGCAGAGCTCCAATATGTCCTCCGCCGAGATCGATCAGGCTGTGAAGGATGCCGAACGCTATGCCGCAGACGACCGGCTGCGCAAACAGAGCGCGGAACTTCGCAACCGCGGCGAACAGCTGTGCTACGAGGCAAAAAGCGCCATGCGCAAGCTGAAACCGGAGGACCGGGACCGGGTGGAGGAACTGCGCAAGCGCACCCAGCAGGCGCTGGACGATAAAGACGACGCAGCCCTTCGGGATGCGAGCGCGGACCTTGAACAGGCGCTGAACGCCGCCGGCCGCTATACCGGCTCCGCCGGAGAGAACGCGGGCGCGGACGGCGCGATGGATGCGGAATACACTTCCGCGGAAACGAAGGATCGGCACTGACCACCGGGTATCCGGCGGGAAAGGAGCGCCCATGTTCGGTTATGTAACCATTAATCCGGCGGAGTTGAAAGAACGCAGCAGGATGCGCTATCAGGCGTATTATTGCGGACTTTGCCGCACGCTGATGGACCGGTACGGGAATCTGGGCCGCATTACGCTGAGCAACGATATGACGTTTCTGCTGACTCTGCTCAGCTCGCTGTACGAGCCGGAAGAGAAGACGGAAAAGGGCCGGTGCGCGCCGCACCCCCTGAAGGAACGCGAATACATCGGCAACGAATTCAGCGGATACTGCGCCGATATGAATATCGCCCTTGCTTACCATAAATGCATGGATGATTGGACGGACGACCACAACTATGCGGGCAAAGCCGAGGCAAAGCTGCTGGAAAAGGCATACCGGCAGGTGGAGGAGCGTTACCCGGAAAAATGTGCCGCGATTGAAAACAATTTGCAGGACATCGGCAAGCTGGAGCAGGAAAGCTGTCTGGAGCCGGATGCGCCCGCCAACCTCACCGCGCGCATGTTGGGCGAGATTTTCGTCTATCGCAACGATTACTGGGCGGTGCCGCTTCGCAAACTGGGCGAAGGGCTGGGGCGCTTCATCTATCTTATGGACGCTTATGACGACCTGCCTGCGGACCTGCGGCGAAA
>JAQUXV010000296.1 GCA_028692205.1 Eubacteriales bacterium | reverse complement strand
TGCTGGCCGGCGGCACCACGGTATACTGCGTTGGCTACAACGTGGATATGCTCTCCGTAGCGCCCAAGTCCGCCCTTACCAGCGCCCAGAACGACTGGAGCGTTTACTACACCTACGCGATGAACTGCATGCTCAGCGGCGAAGACATCGCCACCGATTGGGCTGCCGGCTATAACGACGGCGCCGTTATGATCTCCCCGCTTGGCGAAAGCTGCGCGGAAGGCACCGCCGAGAAGGTTGCGGAAGTCGAAGCTGCCTTGAAAGACGGCACCCTGAACGTGTTTGATACCGCCAGCTTTACCTCCGGCGGCGAAACCGTAACGAGCTATCTGGCTATCGACACCAACGGCGACTGGGTCGGCGACACCGGCGAAGCGATCGTGAACGGCATCTTCGAAGAGTCCGTGCTTCGCAGCGCGCCGTACTTCGGAATTCGTATCGACGGTATCACGGAACTGAACTAAGTTAACAGTCCGGTTACGAATGGAAAGGGCCACCGTCACAAGTGGCCCTTTCCGTCTTTTGGAGGGATCTGCGATGCTGTGTGACAAGGCGACGGTCTCCATGCGCAATATCACCAAAACGTTCGGCTCGGTGATCGCAAACGACCGGGTCAACCTTGATATTCGCAAGGGTGAGATTCTCGCGCTGTTGGGCGAAAACGGCAGCGGCAAAACAACGCTGATGAACATTCTGTCCGGCATCTATTATCCGGATGCCGGGGAGATCACGGTGAACGGGCAGGAAGTATCCATCCGCAGCCCTAAGGATGTGTACGATCTCGGCATCGGCATGGTCCATCAGCATTTCAAACTGGTGGATGTGCTTACCGCGGCTGAAAACATCATTCTGGGAATGCCCGGCAAGGGAAAACTGGATTTGAAGGCCGTTGGCGAACAGATTCGAAAAATCTGCGATCAGTACGGGTTTGATATCAACCCCGAACAGAAAATATACGACATGTCCGTTTCACAGAAGCAGACGGTCGAGATCGTCAAGGTGCTCTACCGGGGCGCTGATATTTTGATTCTGGATGAGCCTACCGCCGTGCTGACGCCGCAGGAAACCGAAAGGCTGTTCAACGTTTTGCGAAACCTGCGCAAAGACGGCAAAGCGATTGTGATTATCACGCATAAGCTACACGAGGTTGAGGCGATTTCGGATCGCGTGGTGGTGCTGCGGCGCGGCGAAAACGCCGGGGAGCTGGCCACCAAAGATACCAACGCCGCGGAAATGACCAATATGATGGTCGGGCATGCTGTATCGCTGAACATTGCGCGCCCGGAGCCCAAGGACCCGAAGCCGCGCATTATCGTCGACCATCTGACGGTTCGGGATCAGGACGGAATTACCCGGCTTGCGGATGTGTCGTTTACGGCGTATTCCGGCGAAGTGCTGGGCATCGCGGGCATTTCCGGCTGTGGGCAAAAGGAGCTGCTGGAGTCGATCGCGGGCTTGCAGCCTCTGGAGCAGGGCAGCATTCATTATCTCAATCCGGAAAACGGAAAAGAAGTTGATCTGGCCGGCATGAACCCCCGGGATATTTTCGCGATGGGCGTCAAGCTGTCGTTTGTCCCCGAGGACAGACTGGGCATGGGGCTTGTCGGCAATATGGACTTAACCAACAACATGATGCTGCGCTCATTCCGAAGCGGAAAATCCGTGTTTACCGACCGGAAAGCCCCGCGCCAACTTGCGCGCCATGTGGTCGACGAGCTGGAAGTGAGCACGCCGGGACTTACCATTCCAGTGCGCAGGCTCTCGGGCGGCAACGTGCAAAAGGTGCTGGTCGGGCGTGAGATTTCCTCCTCCCCCACCGTGCTGATGACGGCTTACGCCGTGCGCGGGCTGGATATCAACTCCTCCTACACAATTTACGACCTCATCAACCAGCAGAAGGCAAAGGACGTCGCCGTGATTTTTGTCGGAGAGGATCTGGACGTGCTGCTGGAGCTGTGCGACCGGATTCTGGTGCTGTGCGACGGCAGGATCAGCGGTATTGTGCCGGGCAGAGGCGCCGATAAAAACGAGATCGGGCTGATGATGACAAAACACGGAGAGGAACTGACGCATGAATCAATCTCATAAAGTGCCCTTTGTGCGCATTGCCAAACGGGATTCGATTCCGCTATGGCAAAGCCTGCTGATCCGGCTGGTTGGGCTGGTCCTGGCGCTGGCCGTCTGTGCGATTGTAATCTATGCGATCGTGCATTTGAATCCGATCAAGGTATATACCGCCATGTTCGAAGGCAACTTCGGCTCGGGGCGGCGCACCTGGGTTTTCCTGCGCGATATGGTAATGCTGCTTTGCATCGGCATCGGTTTGGCGCCCGCGTTTAAAATGAAGTTTTGGAACATCGGCGCCGAAGGACAGATTTTAATCGGCGGTATCGTAACCGCCGCCGTGATGATTTACGGCGGCGCCACCATGCCGACGTGGATGCTGCTGGTGCTGGCGTTCATCATCAGCAGTGTGGCGGGCGCTATCTGGGGCGGTATCCCGGCGGCGTTCAAGGCGCGGTACGGCACAAACGAAACGCTGTTTACGCTGATGATGAACTACGTCGCCATACAGCTCACCTCCTTTTTCGTCGCCGTTTGGGAAAACCCGTACGGCTCCAATACCGTGGGGGTTATCAACCAGCAAACGCAGGCCGGATGGTTCCCGCCCGTGCTGGATCAAAAATACCTGCTGAACATCATCATCGTTATGGTGCTGACTGTGGCAATGTTCATCTATCTGCGCTACTCCAAGCACGGCTATGAAATCGCGGTGGTTGGTGAATCCGAAAAAACGGCGTGCTACATCGGCATCGACGTTAACCGGGTAATCCTTCGCACCATGATGCTGTCGGGCGCGATCTGCGGCGTAGCCGGTTACATCGCGGTCGCCGGTTCATCCCACACCATCTCCACCAGCACGGCGGGAGGCAACGGCTTTACAGCCATCATCGTGGCGTGGCTTGCGAAGTTCAATACGTTCGTGATGATCCTTGTGGCCGGGCTGCTGGTATTTTTGGAAAAAGGCGCGATCCAGATTGCCTCCCAGTACAACCTGAACGACTATGCCTCACAGATGATCACGGGTATCATTCTGTTTTTCATCCTCGGCAGCGAGTTTTTCACGCGGTACCGGTTGATCTTCCGCGGCGGGAAGGAGGCAGAATGAGATGGAACAAATTCTTTCCTTAACGCAGGCTGCTATGGTTTTCGGCACGGTGATTCTATTCGGCGCAATCGGTGAAATCCTCACCGAGAAATCCGGCAACCTCAATCTGGGTGTTCCGGGCATCATGTATCTGGGCGGCATCGCTGGGCTTGCCGGATCGTTTCTGTATGAAATGGGCACAGAAACCCCGGTTCCGCTGGTCGGCCTGATCATCGCGCTGCTTTGCTCGCTGGCGGCTTCGTTGCTGGGCGGGTTCATTTACAGCTTTCTCACCATCACGCTGCGCGCCAACCAAAATGTAACCGGCTTAACGCTGACCATTTTCGGCTCCGGCGTGGCAAACTTCTTCGGCGGCGCAATGAATAAGCTGGCCGGCGGCGTCGGGCAGATTTCCGTTGCGTCCACAAGCGGCGCCTACCGCTCCACACTGCCGTTTTTGAAGAATGTCGGCGTGCTTTCCTCCCTTGGGTTTATGGTATATCTGGCGCTGATTCTGGCCATTGTGATGGGCTGGTTTTTAAACAAAACGCGCAAGGGGCTCAACCTGCGCGCCGTAGGCGAAAACCCGGCCACAGCGGACGCCGCAGGCATCAACGTGACGAAGTATAAGTATCTGGCCACCTGCATCGGCGCGGCGATTACCGGGCTGGGCGGCCTGTACTACGTGATGGATTACATCAAGGGCACATGGGCCAATGATGCCGGAATTGAAAAGCTCGGCTGGCTGGCCGTTGCGCTGGTTATCTTCGCGCGCTGGAAGCCCAAGCAGGCGATTTGGGGCTCCTACCTGTTTGGTATTCTTTTCTGGCTGTACTTCTACATCGGCGGGCTGACCCGCTCCTCGCAGGA
>JAQUXV010000295.1 GCA_028692205.1 Eubacteriales bacterium | reverse complement strand
TGATGCTGTATGCGCGGGATTGAGCGCTTAAACTGATTTGTATCAGGTGGATGAGCCGGTCCATCTCGTCGTCGATATCCTCACAAACGGCGATGCGAAGCGAAGGCAAACAGGTCACCCCTTTGCGTACAGTTATGTTATTGCTTATCACTTTTTACACGGGATGTCAACCCTGTTTTACGGCTCGTGAACCATGGGCTCCGAAACACGCGGTTCGTGCTATAATGACCGGTGCCCATTGAGGCTGATGAAACAATATTGGAGGTAACCCTATGAAGAAGTTCCTATCCCTTATGCTGGTTTGCCTGTTGGTTTTAAGCGTTGCTGCGGCTGCGCAGGCGGAGCCCTTCTATCTGGAAGAAGTGGGCGTAACCGTAGACGTGCCGGAAGGCATGACGGCACAGGATATGTCCACGGATGACAGCACATTGATCGCGATTACCGTGGATGCGGATGCAAACCTGAAATACGCCTATGCCGTGCAGTATATTGAGGCATATGAAGGCAAGTATATTGAAGACCTGACGGACGAAGAGGGCCAGCAGCTGATGCAGGGAATCGGCGCTTCGATTACCGATCCGCAGTACACCACCGCCACCGTGGATGATTACCAGCTGCTGGTGGTTGCGTCCGGGGACGGCACGCAGCTGCACTATATCACGTTGCTGAACGGCTGGCTGTTCGACACGGCGGTCGGGCGTGCGGATGCCGTGCTGACCGACGAGGACATTCAGGGCGCCGCTACGTTGCTGCTCAGCAGCCAGTTTGACGAGGATGAGACTGCTGCGGACGAAGACACCACCACCGATGCGACGGACGAAGACGCGGATGACGCCGCTGCCGACACCGCCGAATAAGCGTTAACCTATTATTGAACCATCGTTAAAAAGCCGACGCGGGATTGATTCCCGCGCCGGCCACTTTTTTTATCTGAAGGAAGCGGAACGGGCAACGCAGGGAAAGCCCCGGATCAAAGACCCGGCAACGTGGACGCGACTGCCAATTGTTACAGTTTTTACCTTGACGAAACAGAGTAGACAAGTGTATCCTTTCGGTAGACAATTGTCATCAACCGAAAAGGAGGCTCACTATGTCCGTTCAATGTACCGAAGCGGAATGGAAAATTATGGAGGTTCTTTGGGATCACCATCCCCGCACGATGGGCGACATCACCAAAACATTGGAACCGGCTACGGGTTGGACACGTCATACGGTAATCACCCTGCTGAAGCGGATGCACGACAAAGGCAGCGTGGCGGTAGATGAAAGCGGCCCGGTGAAGCTGTACTCGCCCATGATTTCACGGGAAGAAGCTTCCGCCAGCCAAACCCGGAAGCTGCTGGATCGGGTTTTTAACGGCAACGCGTCGCTGCTGATCAACCATTTGGTGGACTCCGGCGAGATGACGGTGGATGAAATACAGTCCTTACTGACGTTATTACAGAAAGAAGAAGGTAAGAACACGGGAGGCGATACGAAATGAGAACCGCAACGGCGTATAATTTTTTACTCGAAGCCAATGTGATGGCAAGCATTGCCATTGTGCTGATGATTCTGGTACGAAAATTCCTGCGCAAACCGTTGGGCAACCGGGTGATCTATTTTGCATGGCTGTTGGTGGCCATCCGCCTGCTTTGCCCGCTTGCGCTGCCCAACCCGGCCATCAACGAAATACGCCCCATGTTTTCGCAGGATATGGCGATTCGGCCGATTGCGAGCCAGCTGCAGGTTCGCTTTTCAGACGCGAGCATGGATTTGCATAATTGGGCGGATCATACGCTGGGCGTTCGCAGCCCGATTACGCAAAGCCTGAACTCGTTTGTGGATTCCACCTTCAACGGTATGCTGTCCTTTCGGCTGATGCAGCTTTACGTGTTGGGCCTCGTGCTTGTGATCTGCTGGTTTGCCTTTTCCAACCTGCGGTTTCAGCGCAGGCTGCGGGCGGACCGGATTGAGCCGATATCCGGGAAACTGCTTTCGGAATATCAGGCCTTATGCGCGGAACGTCGAGTGAAACCCATTCCCGTTTATTTTGTCGATCCCTTGCCAAGCGCGTGCCTGGTGGGGGTGATCCGACCGTACATTGCTCTGCCGCTGACGGCGGCGCCGCAGGAAGCGATTTCTGTGCTGACGCACGAGGTTTGCCACATCAAAGTCCGGGACAATCTTTGGGGCTTGGTGCGGCTGCTGTGCTGCGCCATCCATTGGTTCAATCCGTTGGTGTGGATCGCCGCGCATATGAGCCGTATCGACGGCGAACTGGCCTGCGATGACCGCGTAATTAGAAAACTGGATCATCAGCAGCGGATCGCCTATGCCAACATCCTTGTATTGGCGGCTTCCAAGCGCAACGCGCCGGGGATTTCCGTACTGGCGACCAGCATGACCATGACGGGCCGGAACCTGAAAACCCGCGTGGATGCGATTGTGCATAGCAGTTCCGCCCGAAAAGGGCTTGCAATTGCGTTTGCCATTGTGGCGAGTATGACGCTGGTCGGCGCGTTTGCCACGGCGGAATACCGGTCGGTGCCGACCATTCCTCAGTTGGAAACCGGGCCTCAAACCACCGAAGCGCGGACAATCGCTTCGGACGAGGATGCTGTAGCCTATGCGAAGCAGGTTTGGAGCTACGACACCGTGAACGCGGAGCTGGACGGGCTGAGCTGGAGCTGCCAACACGAGAACGGCGTCTACTACATCGACGCGATGGACGGTGATGGCAACTATGCCCTGACCCTCCAGTTCAACGATGGCGGACGCGTTACTTACCTGTACAACGGCGTCTCCCGGTATGACTATGTCGTCGGCGAACAGAACCAGTATGTGAAAGACTTTGAACTTCAGGGACAGATGACCGATTATCTGCTGAATTTCGTAAACACGGTAAACCCCGGAGAAGCCGACACGATTGAGGCGTTTGAGTACGTTGACGACACCGTGGTTGAAGACCGGCAGTTCGTTACCTTTTATGGTGACACTCTTGGAGACGACGGCAGCAGGACGCATACGCTTTTCGTGCTGCAGGTGCAGCCGGAAGTGCGCGTGGTGTCCTATACGGCCGACATCCCTATGGATGTAGGGCAGGGCGTTGGCTGAGGAGGAGAGAAAACGATGATGAAACGGACTTTGTCAGTTCTGCTTCTATTGATCTTTTTAACCCCGGTTGCCATTGCGGAAAATGCGCAGGCCGATCCGATCGTTTTGGCTACCGGATGCCTGACGGAGGTTTACGGGTACACGCAGGAAGAAGCGGACGCGTTCTCCTATACCGTTACTGAGACGGACGAAAAATGGCATGTCGACTTCTCGCCGAAAAACCACCCCACATGGGAGTATATGGCGGAGTTTGAAAAGCCGTCCGGACTGTTTATTCAAGGCACTACGCCTTTCAATGCAGGTAATTTTGGGGCGTATCCGGGAGAATCCGCCGTGCGCGGCGGCCTGCGTGCCGCGCGGGAGAACGATTGGTTTACGGAGTGGAGCCCGGAGAGCCGGACCGCTTTTGCCGACTGGATCGACCGCTGGGGCATTGAACCCAACGGCGACCTGAGCCGGGCACTCTCCGAAAACGATAGCACGGCGGCGCAGGCGGTTCAGGCATTTTTCGTGTCCTGCTACGGCAACCCGGTATTCTGGCCGGACGCGCTTACCGAGTGGCGCGACGGCGAACTGGCGGCTTACGGCCTGACGCTTGAAACGCCCGGCCGAAGCACGGAAGCCATCCGGCGCTACAGCGCATCGACCAAACAGAGCAACGGTGATGTAGACGTTACCGAGTTTACCGGGCAATTGCCCGATGAGCTGGCACAGGCGCTTTCCTGCCCCCGGCTGGAGGGGTGGGAGTGTCTTTGCGGAGCGTATTACACAAGACGAACCGATCAGAATCAAGACTCACTGATGAATATCAGCGATGTGGGACTGCTTATTTTTGAAAGGGATGGTACGCGCATACTTGTGATGGTTGACCGACCGTACCATATCGACTCATGGACGGCAGTCCCCGTGGGGGAAAAAGCGATTCTGCAAAACCGGGAT
>JAQUXV010000294.1 GCA_028692205.1 Eubacteriales bacterium | reverse complement strand
ATACGGTTAAGCACATAACGAAAGCGGTACTGGCCTACCACGCCGACCGCGAGCACAAACAACCCAAACAATAGAAAAAGCGCTGTTAAGCCGAAACGAATCCACTCAAGCATTGGGTTCGCCTCCCACATTCTGCGCCGCCGCCTGCGCACGCTGATCGCGGCGCTCCAGAGCAACGCCCATATATACTTTACAAAGCACGACAACCGCGAGGAAACCGATCAACGCGTACACCAATCCGACGTCCAGCAGATACCCTTCGCCGAGCATCATTGCGAGTACGCAGATCATCGCAAGGGTGAGGGTGCAGATCATGTTTACGGCCACAACCCGGTCGGCGATGCGCGGCCCGCGAATCGCGCGGGCGAGACAGAGCAGCGTCATTACGCTTAGAATAACCAGAACGACGATATATAAATTCTGAAGCGCGTTATCAGGCGTCATGACGTTTTACCCCTTTCTCGATATCCAGCAACCGCTGTTGAAAATCCAAATCTTCGATACCTTTGGCGAAAGACTGATCCAGACAATGCACGGTAACTTCGTCTTCCTTCAAAAAGGCGGTTATCGTACCCGGCGTAAGCGTAATGGAATCGGCCAGCGTGATCCGGCCGACACGGGTTTGCAGGGGGGTGCGGAAGGTAACCAACTGAGGATGTATTTCCTTTTTTTTACCCAGCACGATGCGCGTAAGCTGGAGATTTGCTTTGATGATATCCACAATCAGCAATGCAATGTAGGCGGTAATTTTCGGGAGGCAACAAACCGCCCGCCATTCACGGCGAGGCGAAAAGCCGAGAAATTTCCAACAAAATCCGTACAAAGCAATTGATATGAATATACCCAACAGGGCGATCTCGACGGTCAAACGGCCGTTAAAGATCACCCAAAGCGCAAAAAAAACCAAAAACATGGCGGCCTCCCAGTTCATAAACAATGTTGTTAACCCGGCATCAGTGGAACCCACTGCTCGCAGGGCAAACTGCGAGCACGAAAAGCGATGAATTTCAATAAACAAGTATGGGTTCAATCCCTCCGACTATTGTACGGAAAGCAGGAGGGGTTGTCAATCAAGGAAAAGCGTAACAAAGCGTTTTCACCGGCAAAAATAGGTTTTTGGGAAACGGGAATGCCGCGGCGCAGGAGAAACGTGCAATTTAAAAGTATGGAAGTTACAACAGGTCGGGATATAATTGACATTTTATGTGAATGGATTATAATGAAAATAGATTTATTGTATGAATTTCGCTTTTCGACGAAAAGGAGAGCGTTATGAAAAACAGGCAAAACCTTGCCAATGCGCCGGGTGTGCGCTGCGTTGCGGATGCCTATGCCGGAAAAAGCGCCGACCTCACGGCAAAATTACGCTTTCCAGTCGTTGTGTCTGTATTCGCCTGAACAAAAAACTGAATCAACCTACCGATAAAAATGCCTTCCCATAATCGCGGAGGCGATTTCAATCCTGTTGGACCAACAACTGCGAACGACATGAACCGGTTTCGGATTGTTAACCGACAGATGGAACGGGTTGAGATTGCCCGAAGACTTCTTATCGGGATCGGCATACGGCGAAAGTGACGTCGACCCGTAAAATAAACAGTATGGGGGCGATGGAATGACGATTCACAAACAGCGAGCGTCCATCGTTCGTAAAATTCTGCTGCCGCTTATGCTGCTGAGCATTTTTCAAACTGTTCTGATTGCCGTGATGATGGAGTTGAACGGCGCTTTTTCACAGTCGCAGGAGAACGCGTTGGTGATGCTGGATGAGCGAACGCAGAACAAGCACCAGATTTTACAGACAGACATGACCGTGAATTGGGCCTACCTGTCCGGTACCGCCGATAAAGTGTTGGATCTTACCACAACCCTATTAACCGAGAAAGACAAGACGTTTGCTTCGATTGCTGACGACGCGGAGCTGAATACGCAGATTGTTCAGGCGATTGTGCCTGAACTGGTTGCCCGTATACGAAGCAATAATACAACTGGTATTTTTGTGATCTTGAACGGCGACGCGCCAACGGATAAAGCCGGAGCTTATGCGGGCGTATACCTGCGGGACAGCGAACCGGGAACAGACCGGGTGGATAATGGCGATATCCTCGTTTACCGCGGCTCGCAGCTGGTTTTTCAACTCACGATGCTGATGCCGGATAAGCAATGGCTGCCGTATTTTACTTTTCCCGATGGAAGCGAAAACCCGGAGAACAATTATTTTTTCAGCCCGTTGATGGCGGCGGAAAGCGGGGTACTGACCGCTAAATCGGGCGGCTATTGGAGCCTGCCGTTTGCGATGGACCAGACGGAATATGGGAAGGTGATAACCTATTCCGAGCCGCTTTTTAACAAGCAGGGAGACGTGTACGGGGTTATCGGGGTGGAAATCAGCGTTCAGTATCTGACCGATTTCCTCAGCGGAGGCGAGTTTGCACGCTCCGGGCGCGGATGCTACTTTCTGGGCGTTACCGAAGATGGGGGCGTAACCTATCAAAAGGTAAGTACCGGCGGAGAAAAGTATACCAAATATTTTGACGGTGACGATGATACGCTTCTCCCGGCCGGCCTGCCGGTTAATAATCGAATATCCATTAAAAGTACGCGAACGAACGAAACAATGCGCGGCACGTTGCTGACGTTGCCGCTGTATAGTGCCGCAAGCGCGTTCTCCAGGCAGAAATGGGCGCTGATCGGCATGGAAGATGAAGCGACCGTATTTTCTTTCTCCCGGGCGCTGCGCAACATCGTTATCATTTCGGCGCTTCTTTCCATTATATTGGGAATTACAGTTTCATGGCTGCTTGGACGGCGAATTGTGAAGCCGATCGTACTGATGGCGGACAGTTTGGAGATCAGCGAACCAAACGAGGAACTCTGGCTGCCGCCGACAAATATACGGGAAATTAACCGTCTTTCCGACGCGATACGAACCATGAACCGGGATGCGATTGAATCGGCGACAAGGCTTTCAACCATCCTGAAGATGGCCGGCCTTCCCATCGGCGTCTTTGAGATCCGGGGGGACAGCGAGACGGCGTATTGCTCGGACGATGTATTTATGCTGCTGGACCGGCAGGATCTGTACAGTGAAAACAATCTGGTTTCCAAAACCGCCTGCCTTGAAATGGTGCGAAAGGCGATGCAAAACCCGGTGGAGGACTCGGTGTACCGGCTTTCCGGCAAGAAGGGTGAGCGGTTTGTACGGATTATGCGCATGCAGGAACAGAATAACCTGATCGGTACCATACTGGATGTTACAACGGAATTGGAAAACCGCAGGAGAATTGAACAGGAAAGAGATTATGACCTGCTAACCGGGCTGCTGAACCGGCTGGCGTTTGAAAAAGCCGTCAATGCGCTGTTTGCCGATGCGCCGGTTTTGAAGGTTGCGGCCATGATCATGTTTGATCTGGATAATTTGAAATTCCTGAACGATACGTTCGGGCACGACTGCGGCGACGGCTACATACGCACTTTTGCCGAAGCGCTGTGCCTGTTTGGGACGGAAAAGGTGCTGATCGCAAGGCGATCCGGAGACGAGTTTCTTGTTTTCCTGTATGGCGGCAGGGACAAGCAGGAAATTCGGGAGCATATTGCCTCGGCGTGGAAAGGGATCCTTTCGCAGGTCTTTTTACTGCCAGACAACACCTATTACCGTATTCGCGTGTCGGCCGGCGTAGCATGGTATCCGGACGAAGCCGAGACACCCAATGAATTGACCGGGCTTGCCGATTTTACCATGTATAAAGTGAAACGAAACGCAAAAGGAACGATAGCGGAATTCGACCCGAAAGACTATGGCGATTATATGCAGCTTGTCAGCGGGCGGGATGCGCTGGACAGACTGATAGATAAACAGCAGATACGCTTTATGGGTCAGCCTATATTTTCCGCGGCCAACGGTAAAATCAGCGGGTATGAACTGCAGATGAGAACGGACGAATCCGAACTTCCCGACCCGCAAACGGTCGTCAGGCTGGCGCGGGCGGAAGGAAAGCTGAACCATATTGAGCTGCTGACGTGGCTGAAAGGCTTGCAATC
>JAQUXV010000293.1 GCA_028692205.1 Eubacteriales bacterium | reverse complement strand
GAAGGCTATTTTGAGCGCTGGGCGGGTTATCAGGCGTCGGTCAACGCGGGAGCCGTTCGCTACGCAAAGCTGAACCAGTATCTGGGTACGCTCCCCGCCGCGATCGAATCGCTGACCAACGTCGCCGTGATGGGGCTGGGGGTCATGCTGGTGATGCAGAACCAGTTTACCGTCGGCATGATTCTCGCGTTTCAGGGTTTTATGACCGCGTTGATGGCGCCCGTAAACGCGCTGATCAGCGCGGGCCAGAACGTGCAGGAAATGCGCACCTCCATGGAGCGTATTGAAGACGTGATGAATTACCCGACGGACGTCGCGGAAGCCGATATGGATTCAACCAAGCAGCTCTCCTTTGCGAAGCTGCCGGGCACGCTGGAAATGCGCAACGTCACCTTCGGCTATTCCAAGCTCGCGCCGCCGCTGATCAAAGATTTTAATCTCAAACTGGACTTGGGTGCAAAAGTGGCGTTTGTCGGCCCGTCGGGTTGCGGCAAGTCTACCCTGTCCAAGTTGATTTCAGGATTGTATAAGCCGTGGAGCGGCGAAATTCTGATCGGCGGCATCCCGCTGGAACAGATCCCCCACGAACGTCTGACCGGTTCGCTGGCTGTGGTGGACCAGGACATTGTGCTGTTTGAGGACACCATTGCCGCGAACATTAAAATGTGGGATAAGAGCATTGAAGATTTTGAGATGATTCTCGCCGCGCGCGACGCAAAGCTGCACGAGGATATTATGAAGCGCGAGGGCGGGTACGAGTATAAAATTCTCGACGGCGGCCGTGACTTTTCCGGCGGCCAGCGCCAGCGTTTCGAGATTGCCCGCGTGCTGGCGCAGGACCCCACCCTGATCATCATGGATGAGGCAACCAGCGCGCTGGACGCGAAAACCGAGGCGGATGTGGTGTCCAACATCAAAGACCGCGGCATTACCTCCATCGTGATCGCACACCGGCTGTCCACCATCCGGGACAGCGACGAGATTATCGTGCTTAGCGGCGGCAAGGTGATGGAGCGCGGCACGCACGATGCGCTATGCGCCCAAAACGGGCTGTACTGGCAGCTCGTATCAACCGAATAGAAGGAGAGGAAAACATGGGCTGGTTCGACGAGCAAATCAAACAGCGCATGGAGATGGACGAGGACGATATGCGTTCCGCATTCGAAAACCTCGCTTCCGTCGTTTCCGACGAGCCTCTGTTCGGGGCTTCGCCGGGCGTGGATCGCAGACGGCTGCAAGTGCTGATGGATGAGCTTCTTCGGTATTACAGGGAAAAAAGCGTTGACCTTCCTGAAACGGTAACAGATGTCGACCAGGCGGTCGCCCAGGTACTTCGCGTTAGCAGTATGACGCAGCGCAAGGTTTCACTGACCGGTGCCTGGTACCGTAACGCTTCCGGCGCGATGCTGGGCCGCCTGAAAAGCGGGGAGCCCGTTGTGCTGTTTCCCCGCGGGTTTACCTATGGCTATCGCGACCCTTCCACGGGCGCTGTGGTAAAGCTGAACCGGAAAACCGCCGCCGCGTTGCAAACGGGTGCGTTGGTGTTTTACAAGCCGCTCCCCCTGAAAAGGCTCGGGGTTCGCGATCTGGGCGCTTATATCCTGAAAACCATGAAGGCTTCGGACATCCTGTTTATGGCGCTTGCCACGCTTGCCGTAACGCTGATCGGCTTGCTGGTTCCCTACGCCAACACCATCATCTTCTCCAACGTTATCGCGAGCGGGGATATGACGGCGCTGTCGATGGTGGTTACGCTGCTCGTGGGCGTGTCCATCTCCACAACGATGATCGGCATTGTGAAAATGCTATTGCTTCGGCGTGTGGAGAGCCGAAGCGAGATTGCCGTTTCGGCAGCCACGGTCGCGCGGCTGCTCGCGTTGCCCGCGTCGTTTTTTAAGGGTTATACGCCGGGCGAGCTGGCAAACCGTGTGGAAAACGTAAGCACGCTTTGCGACGCGCTGGTCGACGCGGTGCTTTCCGTCGGGCTGACGGCCTTGTTTTCGCTGCTCTACTTCGTGCAGATTTTTCAGTATGCGCCGGCGCTGCTGCTGCCCGCCGTCGTGATTATTCTGGCAACGTTGGCGTTTGCGTGCGTTACGCTGGTCGCCGGGCTGCATAATTCCCGTCAGCGTATGGCAGCCGAAGCCAAGGTTTCCGGGTTGGTGTTCTCCCTGTTTTCCGGCGTGCAGAAAATTAAACTGGCGGGTGCCGAGAAGCGCGCTTTCGCTAAATGGGCCAACGCGTACACCGGCGCAGCGAAGCTGCAGTTCGATCTTCCGCTTCCCCTGAAGTTCAATTCGGTCACGTCGGCGCTGCTGCCGATGATCGGCTCGATCATCCTGTACTATTCCGCCGTCCAGGCGCGCGTGCCGGTTGCGGACTATATGTCCTTCAACGCTTCCTACGCCATGGTCAGCGTCGCTGTTCTTTCGCTCTCCTCCGTCGCGCTTGATTTTGCCAAAATTCGCACCATGATGGAACTGGCGGAGCCGGTTCTCCGCACGCTGCCCGAACAGGCGGGGCAAAAAGCCTCGCCGGGACGCGTAAGCGGCGCTATCGAGTTAAACAACGTCAGTTTCCGCTATGACGAGCATATGCCGCTGATTCTGGACAATGTAACGGTTACCATTACACCCGGCCAATATGTGGCCATCGTCGGCAAAACCGGATGCGGCAAGACGACGCTGCTGAAATTGCTGCTGGGGTTTGAAAAGCCTCAACAGGGCGCGATTTATTACGACGGTCAGGACCTGGACAAGCTGGATGTGCGGCAGCTACGGCGGTATATCGGCGTCGTCATGCAGGACGGGCGGCTGTTCACCGGCAGTATTTACGACAACATCGTTGTTTCCGCGCCCTGGCTTACGGTGGACGACGCGTGGCAGGCGGCTGAAATTGCGGGCATCGCGGACGATATCCGCGCCATGCCGATGGGCATGAACACGCTTTTATCGGAAAGCGGCGGCGGCATTTCGGGCGGGCAGCGCCAACGGCTGATGATTGCGCGGGCGATTGCCCCCAAGCCGAAAATACTGATGCTGGACGAAGCTACAAGCGCGTTGGATAATATAACGCAAAAACATATTTCCCAGTTGCTTGGCGATTTGAAAAGCACGCGCATTGTGATTGCGCATCGTCTTTCCACCATCCGCCAGTGCGACCGTATCATCATGATCGAAGGCGGGCACATCGCCGAAGAAGGCACCTTCGATGAAATGATGGCGAGAAACGGCGCGTTTGCAGATTTGTTCCGCCGTCAACAGTTGAATATTGACGGCGCAAAGGAGGATACCGAATGCAAGCCGAAATAGTGCAAGATCTTTATGATCGTTACGGTGAGCTGGTGTTTCGCTATATTCTCGGCAGAATTCGAAATTATACCGACGCCGAGGATTTGCGCAGCGACGTCTTTGTAAAGGTCATGGCGAACATCGAACGCTATGACGCTCGCAAAGCCACCTACTCTACCTGGATTTATGCCATCACGCGCAATACCGTAAACGATTATTACCGCGCCAAGGGCAAAGCAACCGTAGACCTGGACGAAACCCGCCTGGACTGCGTGGATACTCACGCCTGGGAGCAGGACCTTTCAACGCTTGCCGACGCGCTGCAGCAGTGTACAGAACGGGAGCGCGATATTGTTATTCTTCATTACTATTACGGCTACCCCTATGCGGAGATTGCAGATAAGCTGAAACTCAGCGGCGCCAACGTTCGCATGATCAGTTTTCGAACGACCAGAAAATTGCGCGAACTGCTCCAAACAGTGTAACAAAGCGCTCATGCTCTGCGTATTAACAACGAGGCAGAACAGGGAGGCTGGGTTGTGTTGTGAAAAGACTGGGCCGCGTATATTTCAAATTACTGTTCGATTATCAGCGCTTTCAGAATCACTCCGGTTTGAACGCGCTGATCGAGGAAACGGCAAAGCGTCGTCTAGCCAACGACGTGGATTTTTTTACCCTGCCCGACGAGGCGATCAGCGCGCTGTACGGTGCAGGCGACAGCCATAACGCCGCGCTATGCCCCTATTGCGGCGCGGTGCTGCCC
>JAQUXV010000292.1 GCA_028692205.1 Eubacteriales bacterium | reverse complement strand
ATCAGGTTATTTCGCTTTCCCGCGCGATCAGTAAGTCCTTCAGCCTGAACGCGCCCTACAACAGCATTGTCGAAATCCAGCAATATTATCAGGTCTTTCAAAACCTGATCCTGAACGCTTTTCCTTCTTCTGCCGCCGCAAAAGCCTACGTATACAACACCTCCGGCGAACTGATCTATCCTCTGGATTCGGGCGAAGACAGCTCCGCCCCCCTATATCTGCAGCTGGTGAATCAGGCGTCGGAAACTTCCGGCTCGCTCTCCCTGAAAGATCAGGATGAAATTTTATCCTACTCCAAATCCGACAGCACAAAGTGGACAGTTATCGTAGCCGAGTCGGAGCGGAACCTGCTGAAGCCCGTGTTTCAGTTCCGCAACCAGATTATCGGCATGGGGTTTGTGTTTATCCTGCTTACGATGGCGGCCACCTTTCTGATCGCGCGCCAGCTTACGATACCCATACAGAAGATACGCAATTCAATCGCCCAGCTTAACCTCATAGCGCTGCCCGATCAGCGGCTGCCGGCGGACAAGCCCATGTCCAGCGAGCTGGAACTGCTTTATAACTCCTATTCGGAAATGATTCAGCGCCTGCAGCGCTCTTTGGACGACATCGTTATGGTTCGCTCCCACGAGATACAGGCCCGGATGCTGGCCCTACAGGCGCAGATGAACCCTCATTTCCTTTACAATACCATCACCGCTATAAGCATTACAGCGGAAAACAACCATCAGCCGGAAATTGTAAAAATGTGCGACAGCCTGAGCGGTATGCTGCGCTATGTTGTAAGCGAAAGCACAAAACCGGTTACGTTATCCGCGGAGTTGGATTATCTGGAGCAATATCTAGTGCTGATGAAGTGCCGGTTCCCGGACCAGATTCATATTAAGATACAAATTCCTCCGGAGATGCTGAACCTTTACGTCCCTAAGCTGGTGGTTCAACCCATCGTGGAGAACGCCTTCAAGTACGCTTTCAACAAACGTCCCCCATGGGAAATCTCCATTCGCGGGGAGCTGAACGACCGGCAGTGGCTGCTCTCCTTTGCCGATAACGGCGTCGGTTTCGACCGGGAGGTTCTCGAGTGGCTGCAAGTTAAAATCCGGGAGGAATCTTTTCAGTTTATTCAGGACGGCCATGAACGGACGGGGCTGCTGAACATTTTTTACCGGCTGAAAATTCTGTACCAAAAGGACGCGATATTCAAGATCGAAAACAATCTCCCGAACGGTTCCATCGTTACGGTTGGCGGCCTGCTTTCTCCGCCGGGCGACGATCAGGAAAGGAAATGGCACGATGATCAAGGATAACGGCTACCGGGTAATGGTTGTGGAGGACGAACCCCTGATCCTGAACCATTTGGTTGCCAAAATTGAGGAACTGCCGCTGCCGCTGACCGTTTCCGCCACGGCAGCAAACGGCGAAGACGCCTTGAAACTGATTCGGCAAAACCCCCCGGATATTCTTTTTACCGATATCAGAATGCCGATTATCGACGGTCTGCAATTGGCAAAGGCGGTTTCCGAGCTTTATCCGTCCATGCCGGTTGTAATTATCAGCGGCTACGACGAGTTCAATTATGCCCAGCAGGCCATCCGCTACCATGTTACGGATTATTTAATCAAACCCGTGAATTACGAGAAGCTGCTTTCCGTCACCAGCGATCTTTGCGATCATCTGCTACGGCAGCGCCGACAGACGTTCGAGGAAATTTTGAACGCCGCCCTGTCCGGAACCGTGTCCCAAACGGAGAGCGACACCATCGGCAATTTCTACGTCACCTTAATCAAAATCGGGAATATTTACGCCGGGCAAACGGAAGCGCTGGTATACGACGCCATGGGCGCCTACTGGGAGGAGGCTTCTCCCCGTGGTTGGCTGAAGGCGTATTTCGCCAAGGACGACGACTGGTGGCTGATCGACATCCGGGAATTCAGCTATCATCTGCTGATTACGCGAAACGAATATCCAAGCCTTTCCCAGAAGTTTTTCAGCTATCTTGGATCCCTGTCTTCCGAATTCTGCGTGAACCTTTGCCAGTATCCCGAGGTCGTAACCGCCAGAGAGTTAAGGAAGGTTCTCCGGTTTCTTACGGGCGATATCGTCTACCGTCTGGTTCCCTGCCATTCGCAGCAGTGGGTTTTCTGCCCCAACATTCCCCGCGTCGTCCCGATCCTGTCCCCGGATGTTCTGGAAGAAATCATGCTGCTGCTGAAAAGAGGGCACATCGACGTACTCGAAAAATACCTGTGTGCCCTGTTGGAACAATGGCAGGCAAAAAAAATCACACAGAGCTTTTTAACGAAGTACATGATGGATTTAACCAAATTCCTGTCCAAGCACAACGCGTGTAGCGTTGCGGGGCGGGAGGAAGCCGCCTCCGCCATGCTGCCGTCGATGGCCCGTTCCCGAACGGATAAGCAGCTGTATGCCCAGCTTTCCGGACTGATTCGGAAATGGGTGTTTGCCGCGTTGTCCGAAAGCCATGGCAGCGTAGACCTGTACCAGCAGATTAAGCAATATCTGGAGAAAAGTTACCAGTTGCCGATCACCATCGAATCCCTGGCAAACACCTTTCATTTCAGCCCTTCCTACATTTCCCGCATTTTCAAAAAGTACGAAAAACAGCCGCCCATCCAATACCTGATACAGATTCGAATGACCCGCGCGGGCGAATTGATGAAAACGCACCCGGAAATCGACATCAAAATCGTTGCGGAGCTTGTGGGCTATTCCAACCAGCACTACTTCAGCCGCTACTTTAAGCAGTACTTTGCCATGGCGCCGTCCGATTACAAAAAAAGCCTCGAAAAGAACGGTTCCAACTGAAGAAATGCAATAAAGCTGAAAACAATACCATATAGTGCCAAAACATGCCCTCGCGATTCGAGAGGGCATGTTTTTAATCTGGGCTGCGGTCAGGTAACACGTATAAGAAGACTGGGCTTTACCCGGCTGCCCTGCAACGCAACCCGAAACGCGCCGCGTCCGGTGTTTGCCCGCGATATCATGTGCCAACTGAACGGCAGTGTAAGGATGGGCAGACGGCGAATCGTAGAACCCGCCCGGACAACGCTGTCGGATACAGCCTCGGCATCGCGCCAGAGGTGCATCAATCCGGAAAAGCCGCGATACAGCTATCTGTGTATACAGAGGAAAGGCCATGTTAATAAGAGAAAAGCCGCGTTACTCCGGACTGCGGATCCGGCTCCCGATGGGTTTGCCGATCCGCTTCTCCCGCCGCCATTCCGGCGCGGGGCCGTCATCCCCCCAATATTCATCCAACGCCGCGATCTTCCCGTGGCGAAACTCAAAAAAGGACGTCACATGGAAAGACGCGCTCCCATCCGCCGTCCATACCCGTGCGACGGTGATCACTTTGTCGTCCGACTGTTCGGTTCTCTCCACTTCCCCGCGCCATTCTCCGGGATACTCGCAGTTTGCCCTGATAAACTCCTTCACGGTAAACTGCTCGTTGGTATTATGCCAGCGGATTTGCGTGTCCGTCTTAAAATAGGTTAGTAATGCGGCTGCGTTCTGCCCGGCCACGTCGCGCCAGTAGGCCCGGATCAGCTGATCGTATTTCATTTGCCCTCCTTCGCGGTTCTCGGGCACAGCGCCCCGTTTTTGCGAGTATACCACGTTAGCCGCGGGATGAACAGGCAATCCGCACACCCAATCGATATGCGGCATCATCCGCAGGAGTGTCGGTCCCCGGTATAGGCAAAATTGCAACGGTTCCGGCATGCTTGCCCTGCCGCATTCCCCGAAGCGGAGCCCGCATTTCATATTCCACTTTCACCGTTGCAGGGCATCGGCGCTTCGCCCTGCCCTGTTTTCCGCCTGTCCCACAAGTTTCCAGGAGCCATTTTGTCGGCTGCGGTTATCTCTGCTCCCTTTCAATCGTATGCATATTTCATTTGTTTCCCAAAAAACAAATGAAAATCAACATTAATTATTAAACTTTATTAATTAATGTTGACACAGCCCCCTACCTCTGCTACTATGGGGTTGCAAGTTAAGAACGGCGATAACAATGGGGTTATCTCCTGAAAGGAG
>JAQUXV010000291.1 GCA_028692205.1 Eubacteriales bacterium | reverse complement strand
TTCCGCAGGCTCTGCGGCGCATCCGTTCGCCGCTGATTTCCCAGTTCGTAACGACAATCAAGGATACCTCTTTCTGCGCGGTCGTAGGTACCTACGAGCTTTCCTTTACCAGTAAAATCGTAGCGGCTCATCGCACCATCGTTACCGCGGAGGATATTTTGCTTCTCTATCTGCTGGTTGCGATGATCTACTACGTTATCAACCGAACGTTTTCCGGCATCGCGCGTCGCGAACGCGGCAACGCCATGAAAGGCGTTGTGCGTTAAGTGTAACCCTTCCCATGTTGTTTTGCGCCCGTTGCGTTTGCAGCGGGCCTTTTTCGTCCGTTTTTATGCGGTATTGCCCCCGCTTGCAGGCGCTTATATATCACGTAAGATAAACCTCACACCGCAAGCGGTACGGTTCTCGTAGTATAGTTCAGGCTTGTCCATTGCGTTTGCTGTAGGTTTGCCCTGAAACCGGAATGCAATTCCGGCACGTTTGTGATACAATTTAGGCAGCAGGGTTCAAATGCCTGCGCAAAGCTCTGTTCGGGTTCTCGTCTGTTCAGGTCTGCGCTGATGGATGTGAACGCAATGCGGTATCGGGCATTGTGTATCTCCAGCGCAGCGAGAACAGCGCGTTATCGCCCGGAGGAGGTAACTACGCTTCCCCGGGATACCGCTGAATCAGCCGTCGTTGCGCGGTTCCGGCACAGGAACCCGAATGTAGGGCGACGAATCCGGGACGATCGTGGCTGCCAAACGCTACCACCGAGGCAATGAGCTGCTGGTCGGCTCTTCCGCCGTCACCAAACCTGTCAATGGAGGGATATTCAATGCGCGCATATCGTACCTATCAGGTAGATGCTTTTACCAGAGAAAAGTTATTGGGCAACCCCGCCGGTGTCATCACCAATGCGGAAGGCTTGTCGGAAACAGAAATGCAAATGATTGCCCGTGAAATGAATAACTCCGAAACGGCGTTCATTTTCTCGCCGTCTAACCCCGCGCATGACGTATGGGTACGTTTTTTTACTCCCACAAACGAAGTACCCATTTGCGGCCACGCCACCATTGCCGCGCACTATGTGCGCGCTTTGGAAAAGCATCTGGGCAATGTCCGTGTACTGCAAAAAACGGGCGCGGGTATATTGCCTGTGGATGTGATTCGCGAGGGAGACGATTATCAGATTGTGATGACGCAGGGCAAAGTTACCTTTGGTGATACGCTCTCCGAGGCTGCCTGTGCTGAACTTCAAAAAGCACTCGGCATCGGAAAAGACGATCTGCGCCCGGATTGCCCCGTCCAAATCGTTTCCACCGGCCATTCCAAAGTGATGGTTGGCATTCGGGACCGCGCGCTTTTGGATCGTCTGCACCCTGATATGGATGCCTTAATCAGGATCAGCCGAAATATTCAGTGTAACGGTTACTATGTTTTCACCCTTCATCCCGATCAGCCGGATGCCGTCCATGGTCGGATGTTTGCCCCCGCAATCGGCATTACAGAGGACCCCGTAACCGGTAATGCCAACGGCCCGCTTGGCGCATACCTTGCGAAGCTTGGCCTGCTGCCGGTCGTTGACGGAAAGCTTTCCTTTACAGCCGTTCAGGGAGAAGCCATCCATCGAAAAGGCACGATGGATGTTCACGTAAAGGTGGAAAACAGCGAGCCGGTTGAAGTGCAAATTGTCGGCAATGCAACCATAGCGTTTGCAACCACCCTTCTTCTGGACGAACGATAAAGCCCTACTGCAACAATGCGGCAGGGTTCCTCAGCCGAAGCCTGACAGGTGCGGGCTTCCGTTGCTTACTTTTGTATCGTGTCCGCCCAGAATCGTCCGGGAAAACGAAGTCCAGCCCTCGGATGCGTTTTAATGCCTGCCTCCTCCGGGTATCCCGGCTGCGCGTCGCACATTCTAACCAGACCATTCCTGAGCAGTATTTTGCTACGCAATTGCCATGATGCGTCATGCCTTTTGAAGGGAGAATACGATGCGGCTCTTTATCAGAATCGGTATTCCCCCACGTGTGCAAACAGCCCTGTATGAGACGGTTGAACGGCTTGCCGCCGTGACGCCGGGGCGGTTCGTGCCGCCGGAAAGGTACCATATAACGCTTGCTTTTCTGGGGCGGCGCGACGAAGTTGCCTTACCGCCCCTGCGGGCAATTCTTCGGGAAACAGCTTCTATCCGCCCCGGATTTCCAATCACTGTGGACGGGTTTGGCCGGTTTGACGAAAAAGCGATCATTTATGCGGCAATCTCGCCAAACGAAGCGTTGGTATCCCTTGGCGATGCCCTGCGGAACCGGCTTAGCGACGCCGGGGAGCCGTACGATTTGCAGCCGTTTACACCCCATGTAACGCTTGCGCGAAAAGCCTCCTTGCCCCTATGCGCTCCGCTCCTTTCCCCCGTTTCGTTTATGGCGGAGTCGCTCACGCTTTACCACAGCACGCGCATTGACGGTATTCTCCACTATGTGCCGATTTTTGAGGTTCCGTTCGCGGCATTATTCGTCCCCGATACCGCAAGGCTCCTGTAGAAAAGCCTTCCAACCGGAACACTCAACCCGGCAAAATGAGCTGAAGGAATGGAGAACCCCGAATGCGGCCTATTATCAATCGCAAGCTGTTTATGCTTGGTGTCACAATTTATTGATAGCCCCGTTTAATTGTGGCTTTCCCCACCGACGGAAAAAGGCACGCGCCCGACGCATTCAGCGTTGGGCGCGTGCCTTTACGGCTTATCGGAACAATTTTTCCAGTTCGTCGTATTTTTCATGGGTGATCAGCGCGTCGTGCTTGGTATCCTCCAACCGCACCACATAGGTCCATCGCCCATACGGCGTGATGTCCTTAATATGGTTCAAGTTGATGATATAGCTTTTATGGCATCGAAAGAATACGTTTTTCGGCAGTCTTTCTTCCATGTCCGCCAGCGAATCGCCCGTGATAAACCGCCTTTCCCCGCGGGTATAGAGCACGGTGGAACGGTCTTCGCGCTGCACCAGCAAAATATCGTTGAGGTCCACAAAGCTTACGCCTTCCCGGTGGTGCAGCATCAGTCGCCCATCCACCGGTTTACGGTCGGCGGTAATCGCCTTTGCGGGTTTGGCTTCTTTTTCATCGCGGTTTTCTCTGCTTTCGCGAATACGGGTCAGGGTTTGCACAACGCGTTCTACCTTAAAGGGCTTTACCAGATAATCGAACGCATATACTTCGAATGCATCGCTCATATACCCGTCGAAAGCGGTTGCAAAGATGATGATGGTTGTCGGATCCATGTCCTGCAGGTTACGCGCTACTTCCACACCGGTCAGCTTCGGCATATCCACGTCGAGGAACACCACATCCGGCTTCAATTTTTCTGCCTGACTCAGCGCGTCCTCGCCGTCTTCCGCCTCGCCCGCAAGCTGGAATCCATCCACCTTCTGGATGATGTGCCGCATCACGCTGCGCATGCCTTCGTCGTCATCCGCTATCAGTACCTTAAGATCTTCCATGTTCTGCTCTCCATCGGGGTCTGTCCAGAATTTCCTTCATGACAACCGCCTGCACAAGGGTGTTCTTATCCCACTTTGCGGGTAGAACCGGCGACTGTATTCCAGCGCCTCCCTCGGCTCCGTACGAATAATGATCCCCAAAGAGGGTATCCGCCGAAAAAACTTCGCCGCCCTCGGTGGTGGTAACGCCTTCGTTCGAAGCGAAGCCCTGCGAGGAACGAATTCCCTCAACAGACGGCGCTCCCTCCTTCGAAATCCCGCCCATGCTTCCGGTATAGCCCTGCCTTGTCTGGTCCGTGCTGATCATCGGCTGGATCGGCGTATAGGGTTTGGACTCAATAGGCGGAATCAGGGGCTGGTGCACGCTTTTTTCGCGCTTTTGCGTTGCCGGCTTTGGCTTTTTAACAAGCGGTTCAGCATCCTGCTCGTTCTTCGGGACGGGCCTGCCGTTTCGCTGCGTTGGCTGCGCTCCCTGACGGGCGCGCTTCACGATCGCGCTAAAAAGGAAGTAGAGGATTACCAGAATGATAATTCCATCCAAGAGCGTTCACCTCGCTTTCCAAACCGAAAGCCGTT
>JAQUXV010000290.1 GCA_028692205.1 Eubacteriales bacterium | reverse complement strand
CCGGCGGGTATTCCTTTTATAAAGACGCGCGAATGATGCGCCTTACGCGGTATCGCTACAACAATGTGCCGACCGATGCGGGCGGAAAATACTTTTACCTGCGCGACGGAGAAACCGTATGGAACCCGGGCTGGCAGCCGATGAAAACGCCGCTGGACCATTATGAATGCCGCCACGGCATGGGCTATACGGTGATTGCGTCCGAAAAGAACGGGCTGGCTGCGGAGCAGTGTTCCATGGTGCCCCGCGGGGTTAGGGCCGAGGTAACGCGGCTTACGCTGCAAAACCGGAGCAGGGAAGAAAAACAGGTCAGCCTCTACAGCTTTGTGGAGTTCTGTTTTTGGAACGCGCTGGACGATTCCACCAACTTTCAACGTAACTATGCGCTGGCCGAAATGGAGCTTGAAGACGGGGGCGCAACGATCTACCACAAAGCCGAATACCGCGAGCGCCGCAACCACTATGCGGTCTATGCCGTTAATACAAAGGTGGATGGCTTTGATACCGACCGGGAGAGCTTTATCGGCCTTTATAACGGGTTTGACAAACCCGACGTGGTGATGGAAGATAAGCCGAAGAACAGCGTTGCGCACGGCTGGGCTCCGATTGCCAGCCATTGTATCAAGCGGACGCTGAAGCCGGGCGAGAAGATTAGCCTGATCTTCGTGCTGGGGTATTGCGAAAGCCCTGTAGACCAGAAATTTGTAGAGCCGGACGTAATTAACAAACAGGATGCGCACGCGCTGCTGAAGGAATTCCAAACCGACGAGCAGTTTGAAACAAAACTTTCGGAGCTGATGGCGTATTGGAAAGCGCTGCTCAACAATTTCTCCATTCAAACGGAGGATGAGAAGCTGAACCGGCAATTCAACATTTGGAACCAATATCAATGCATGGTTACCTTCAATATGAGTCGTTCCGCCAGCTATTTTGAAAGCGGTATCGGCCGCGGTATGGGCTTCCGGGACTGCAGCCAGGATCTGCTTGGCTTCGTCCACCTGATCCCGAAACGCGCCAGAGAACGCATACTGGATATTGCGGCGACCCAATTCCCGGATGGAAGCGCGTATCACCAGTATCAGCCCCTTACAAAGCGCGGCAATCTGGATGTTGGCAGCGGTTTTAACGACGATCCGCTCTGGCTGATTTACGCGGTACTTGCGTACGTTAAGGAAACAGGGGACTTTGAACTGCTGAACGAGCAGGTGGATTTTGACAATGATCCCGCGCTGGCCGCCCCGATGAAGGAGCACTTGCGCCGTGCCTTCCACTATACGGCCGACCATTGCGGCCCGCACGGGCTGCCGCTGATCGGCCGCGCGGACTGGAACGACTGCTTGAACCTGAACTGCTATTCCGCCGAGCCCGGCGAAAGCTTTCAAACGATCACCAACAACGACACGGGGATCGCTGAAAGCGTGTTTATCGCTGGAATGTTCGTAGGCGTTGCAAGCGATTATGCGCAGCTCTGCGAAGCGCTGGGCGATACGGCCGAAGCGGCATATGCGTGGGAACATAAGGCGGATATGACCGCCACGGTGGAACGGCACGGGTGGGATGGAAACTGGTTTTTGCGCGCGTACGACGCAAACGGCGATAAGGTCGGCTCGGATGAATGTGACGAGGGCAAGATTTTTATCGAACCGCAGGGCATGTGCGTGATGGCCGGAATCGGTAAGGAGAACGGCATGGCGCAGAAAGCGCTGGACGCGACGCGCGAACACCTGATGTTCCAATACGGCGTTGTGCTGAACTGGCCCGCCTACCGGCATTATTATCTCAATTTGGGAGAGATCAGCACCTATCCGCCGGGGTATAAGGAAAACGGATCGGTATTCTGCCATAACAACCCGTGGATTGTGATTGCGGAAACCGAGCTGGGCCACGGCGACCGCGCGTTTGATGTGTACCGCCGCACGGCTCCCGCCTATGTGGAGGACCAGCAACTGCACCGTACCGAGCCGTATGTATACTGCCAGACGGTTAACGGAAAAGAAAGCTACAAGCCCGGCGAAGGCAAAAACAGTTGGCTTACGGGTACGGCTGCGTGGAATTTTTACGCCGTATCACAGGCAATTCTGGGCATTAAACCATGCCTGAACGGGCTGACGATAGACCCGTGCCTGCCGTCCGGGCTCAGCGATGTGCGAATCCACCGCGTTTTCCGTGGAAATACTTACGAGATCGAGATTCGCAACCTGAGCGGCGGCGAAAAGGGAACCGCGGAGGTCAGCGTGGACGGCGAACCTATCAAAGGGAACACGATCCCCGCGACACTGGAGATGGGGAAAACCTTTCATGTACAGGTAACGGTGCGATAAACAAGAGGGACAAGCGCCCCGCCGCTTCAAATGAGGCGGCGGGGCGCTTGCTTTGTCGATTCATGAATAGCATTACCAGTATCAAGTGCGGCGGCGATGAAGGCAAATGGAGATTGCTTTCAGAACCCTTTTCAGGCCGGAGCAACGGTTGCGCGTGAAGCGTGTCGCCAAAGAAAAACTACATTTGCGCGTGAAGCGCGTTCATAAGGATAAAACTACATTTCTGTTCCCTCGCCGTCGGGTGATGCGACAGCAAGCGCCGTTACGGCGGCTCCGGTTTCGCCGATGTAATACACAAGGAGCTGCTCGCCATCGGCAGGCAAAGCAAGGATATCGGTGTCCATTGTGAGGGCTACGCGGTAGCTTGTGCCATCGTCTAGCGTAAGCGTGAAACCATCTTCCGAAAGACCGGAAACAAGCCCTTCCAGTGTGGGTACCGCAAGGTATACAGCCGTTAGCTGCGGTGGGTAGCTCAGCGCCATCACGCCGTTGTAGTAGAGCGTGATCGGCACGCCTTTGTAAACCGGCGGCAATCCTTCGCCCATGTGAACGATCACCGTACCGAGTATGGGATCGTTTTCAACGGTAAACCCGGTGTCAAGAATCGCGGTTACTGTGCCGGTGACCTGAAAACAGCTTACCTTATCGGCGGTGACCTGCGGGGGTGAGGTGCGGGTTATAACGCCGTTATACTGCACATATACATATTGGCCCACGGCAAGCGAGTCTTTAGCCGCGCTGCCTTCATACATGGTTATAGAGGCGTCCAGATTCACCTGCATTTCGCCTTGGGTAACATCGTTCATGATAAAGTATCCGTCGCCCGTTTTGGTAATCAGCCCCTCAAGCGGAGCCGATTCCTCCGCGAAAGCCGCACCGGCAGAAACGAGCACGAACAGGCACAATACCGTTGTGAGCACTTTTCGAATCATCATAAGCGATCCTTTCCAAATCCTGTAAGAGTAAACATCCCTGTCCGGGTGTGATATGATCGGCAAATGATTGACAATCTATAACGTATAAGCTATTCTTGTGGTGAAACCACGAAAAGACATCACCACAGGCATTGGTGGAAAGGTGGAAAACAGATGAAAATTGGGATCATCGTCCACTCGTTTACCGGCAATACGCTCTCGGTGGCTAACAAACTGATGGATGCGTTGATGAAGAAGGGGCATACCGTAGCGTTTGAACGGGTAGTCGTTAAAAACGAGAATACGAATCAGGCTGGAAACATCGAGCTGGAACAGGCGCCGAATCCTTCGGAATACGATATTATTTACTTTGCGGCTCCGGTGCGGGCTTTCTCGCTCTCTCCCGGGATGAAAACCTATCTTTCGCAGGTGGAGAGCCTGCAAGGGAAGAAGGCGGGCTGCTTTGTAACCCAGCAGCTGAAATACCGCTGGCTCGGCGGCAACCACGCGCTGCGGCAGATGGCCGGGCTGATTCGCCAAAAGGGCGGAGAACCTATCGCCTTCGATTCTGTATCCTGGTCGGGAAAAGACCGGGAAGCGCAAATTGAGCGTGTTGTGGCGAACCTGTGCGGGGTTGTCCCGAACGCCGAATAAAACAGATAGGAGTATTTGCAGAAAACCGGCGGACCGTGAAAGGTCCGCCGATTTATTATCGCAGACAGCCTTACCCGGATTATTTATGGTAGCGTTGACCGGCGTTGATTTTCGAAGCGCGATACAGCTGTTCTGCGAGCACAACGCGCGCAAGCTGATGGGGAAAGGTCATGCGGCT
>JAQUXV010000289.1 GCA_028692205.1 Eubacteriales bacterium | reverse complement strand
TCGGCCCCAAGACTCAGGTGATCTTCGCCAACGAAATCGTAAACGCGGGTACCGTCGTATGGAACGGCCCCATGGGCGTTTTCGAATTTGAAAACTTCGCGGACGGCACCCGCGCTATCGCCAAGGCAATGGCGGAGTGCAAGGGCGTAACCATCATCGGCGGCGGCGACAGTGCCGCGGCTGTGGAGCAGATGGGCTTCGCGGATAAAATGAGCCACGTTTCCACCGGCGGCGGCGCCAGCCTCGAGTTCCTCGAAGGCAAAACCCTTCCCGGTGTTGCCGCGTTGGATGACAAATAATCCGATAACGTAAAAACTTGCGCAGGCGGTGATTTTTCACCGCCTGCGCATAAGCATGCTTTCCCATCTTCCTGTTTCGAACAGGAATTTTTGGGAAATGCAAATAGAGGATCAATAAAAAGGAGCGAAAACTATGCGTAAACCGTTTATTGCCGGAAACTGGAAGATGAATAAGACGCCCGATGAAGCCGCGGAACTGGTAAAGGCCCTTGTACCCGCCGTGAAAGCCGCGGATTGCGACGTAGCGGTATGTGTGCCCGCCGTGTGCTTTGCTGCGGTGAAGGCAGCCGCCGAAGGCAGCAATATCCATCTTGGTGCGCAGAACGTGCACTTTGCCAAGAATGGCGCGTATACCGGCGAACTAAGTGTGGATATGCTGAAAGCCTGCGGCGTGGAATATGTTGTAATCGGCCACAGCGAACGCCGCCAGTATTTTGGCGAGACCGACCAGACTGTGAACCTGCGCACAAAAGCGGCTGTCGCGGGTGGGCTGATCCCCATTGTATGCGTGGGAGAGAAGAAGGAAGAGCGCGAGAGCGGCTACACCAACGCGATCGTGGAATATCAGACGCTGATGGCGCTGACAGGCCTTACAGCCGAACAGGTAAAGGACATCGTAATTGCTTATGAGCCTGTATGGGCCATCGGCACCGGTCTCACCGCGACCGACGAACAGGCCAACGAAACCATCGGCGTTATCCGCAAGGCGGTTGAGCGCGCCTATGGCAAGAATGTGGCGGATGCCGTGCGCATCCAGTACGGCGGCAGCATGAAACCCGGCAACGTGAAGGGCCTGATGGCACAGCCGGAAATCGACGGCGGCCTTATCGGCGGCGCGTCGCTCAACGCGGCGGATTTCGCGGCTGTTGTGATGTACGATAAATAACGATCAAGGAGCTTCTGGAATGGATAAGCAGATGACGGCGTTGATCATCATGGACGGGTTTGGGATCAACCCCGCGCATGACGGCAACGCGATTTATCAGGCGGGAACGCCCCATTTGGATGAACTGATGAAAATCTACCCGCATACGCAGATTGGCGCAAGCGGGATGGATGTAGGGTTGCCGGACGGGCAGATGGGCAACAGCGAAGTCGGGCACCTGAATATCGGCGCCGGGCGAATTGTCTATCAGGAACTGACGCGTATCACCAAGGATATTCAGGACGACGAGTTTTTTAAGAAAAAACCGCTGTGCGACGTGATGGACAGAGCCAGCGAGAACGGCAAAGCCATCCACCTGATTGGCCTTGTAAGCGACGGCGGCGTACACAGCCACAATACGCACCTCTACGCGCTGCTTGAAATGTGCAAAAAGCGCAACGTGAAAGACGTGTATGTACACTGCTTTCTGGATGGGCGCGACGTGCCGCCTACCAGCGGCCTGGAGTATGTGAAGCAGCTGGAAGAAAAGCTAAAGGAAATCGGCGTGGGGAAAATCGCGACGGTGATGGGCCGCTACTGGGCGATGGACCGCGACAACCTGTGGGATCGCGTGGAGAAGGCATACGACGCGATGGTGCTCGGACAGGGCAAAGCAGCGGGAAGCGCCGAACAGGCGGTAACCCAAAGCTATGCGCTGGGCGAAAAAGGCAACGATGAATTCGTGCTGCCGACCGTAGTACTGACGGACGGGAAACCGACCGGTGTTATCCGTCCTGAAGACGGCGTGATCTTCTTCAACTTCCGTCCCGACCGTGCCCGCCAGCTGACCCGTACCTTCATCCAGCCGGACTTCACGGGATTTGCCCGCAAGAACGGTTATTTCCATGTGAATTTCGTCACCATGACCCAGTATGACGAAACCTTTACCGGCCTTTCGGTGGTTAATCCGCCGGTAAAACTCACCAATACGCTGGGCGAATACCTGTCCGGCCTTGGCAAAACGCAACTGCGCATTGCCGAGACGCAGAAGTACGCGCATGTGACGTTCTTCTTTAACGGCGGCGTGGAGAAGCCCAACGAGGGAGAGGATCGTATTTTGGTGCCGTCCTCAAAGGTTGCCACCTTCGACATGAGCCCGGAAATGAGCGCGTTTGAAGTGGCGGGCAAAGCCATTGAGGAGATTAACGCCAAGAAATTCGATGTAATGATCCTGAACTTTGCCAACTGCGATATGGTTGGGCACACCGGCATTATGGAAGCCGCGGAAGAAGCCGTGAAAGCGGTGGACGACTGTGTGTGGGCAGTGCTGCGCGCCATCCTGCGCAACGGCGGACGCGCGTTTGTAACCGCCGACCATGGCAATGCCGACCAGATGGTGGACCCTGAAACGGGCGAACCCTTCACCGCGCATACCACCAACCCCGTTCCCTTCATCGCCGTTGGGCCGGAAATGGTGGGTCGCAAGCTGCGCGAAGGCGGCAAGCTGTGCGATATCGCCCCCACGATGCTGGAAAGCATGGGCGTTCCCGTGCCCGCGGAAATGACAGGCAAAAGCCTGCTCGCGTAAGGCGGATTTTTGGCATATGGGGGCAACTCCACCCGCCGATGAAACAATTATGCAGGTTTTAAGCGTATACTATTTCTACTGCAACCCGAAGCCTAAAACGGCTTCGGGTTGCTTGCTTTCCCTCAAAGCGAACTGTGTGTTTTAATGCAGCCGCTGCCTGCGGGTGTCGCTCTCAGGATGTTGGAGGGCCAACCGTTACCACTGGGAACAGAAATAGCCATATTGTGCCAAAATACCGTAAAATTTAAGAATACGAAACAAAAAGAATGAAAAATGTTACTGGATACAGTTACGAAGTCCGGGAACGGCTTGAGCATAAAGTATGTTCGCTTGATCCGTGTACTAACTCAAACGCAACAATTCGCAAGAATTCGTAACATTTCGCTTGCTTTTTTATCCGTTTCGCTTTACAATGTTCATAAACGTGGCGTTATCGCAGGCAGGAACAGGAATATACGTCACGCCTCTGTCGAACCGACACGAAAGGATGGGGCCTATGGCAAAGCGAATCTTGCTGGTTGACGATGAGCCTTTGATCATCAAAGGTTTAAAATATACGTTAGAGCAGGAAGGCTTTGAAACAGATTCCGCCGCGGACGGTGAAGAGGCGTTGGCCAAGTTCTTCGCCGGTAATTACGATTTTATTTTACTGGACGTAATGCTGCCCAAACTGGATGGCATCACGGTTTGCCAGCGTATTCGGGAGCACAGCAACGTACCCATTATCATGTTGACGGCCAAAGGGGAGCATATCGACAAAATCCTCGGGCTGGAATACGGCGCGGACGACTACATGACCAAACCGTTCAATATTCTGGAAGTAAAGGCGCGTATTAAAACCATTATGCGCCGTGCCGGCGGCACGCAGCAAAACGAAGCGAAAAAAGTAATTCGCGTACACGATATGGAAATCAACTCCGTAAACCGCGCCGTAAACCTCGGCGGCAAGGATGTACGCCTGACCGCCAAGGAGTTTGACCTTCTGCAAATGTTTGTGAACAACCGGGGCAAAGTTTTCAGCCGCGAGGCGATGCTTGAAACCGTTTGGAAATATGATTATACCGGAGACGCGCGCACGGTGGATGTGCATATCCGTCGCCTGAGAGAAAAGATAGAGCGCAATCCCGCTCAGCCTGAGTTCATCTTCACGAAGTGGGGAGTGGGGTACTATTTCACCGATAAGGATTAACAATCCGTTTACGTCCATCCGTTGGAAAATCGTCCTCGCCTTCCTGCTGGTCGTCGGGGTGAGCTACTATGCGGTAGCCGCTTCGCTGATCGGTCTGGTGGGCGATTATTTGTTCGCGGATCGGCGGTCGCAGGACCAGGCCAG
>JAQUXV010000288.1 GCA_028692205.1 Eubacteriales bacterium | reverse complement strand
TGCCTAAAAACGAACACCGGCGCCGACTGGGTTTTCATTCGGCGCCGGTGTTGGGAATCCTTCAGGAATGTTCAATATGATAGGTGTAATCGGTCAGGTTTACGGTAAGCACCGCCCAATGAGCGCCATATGTCCGTTTAATGCGCAGCGTATCCGGCTGCGGCAGTTCGGCCTCCAGTTCCCCCTCCACGGCGAACGCCGGATGCCCGTTTCTCAGCTTCATCAGCGCCATCAGTTCCTTCACCACAGGGCGCTCCGCTTCGCGCTCCACCTCGGCTTCGGTGTAGGAGTGCCGGTTGATGTCCCGGCCGTTTTTGGTTTCTTCCATCAGCTTCACGTCGTTCTGCCCGGCCAGCAGCCCGACGTAATACACCTGCGGAATACCGCGGGCGAAAAACTGTATCGCGCGCGCGGCCAGATACATCGCGTCGTGGTTGCCCAGCGCCGAGTAATAGGTGGTGTTCATCTGGTAAATGTCCAGATTGTTGTACGCCGCCGAGCTATAAATCTTTTTCACATTGGCGCCTTTTTCGTACATGCGCGCGCGGGTGAACTCTATCTCCGCGTCCGGCAGCAAATCCTTCACGTCCACAATGCCGATGCCGTCGTGGGTGTCCAGCGTTGTAAACTGCTTCTTCGGCGAGCGTTCCAGCCAGCTTTGCAGGTATTGGCCATCATGCGCGTACAGCGCGTGCAGCGTGAGCACAGGCAGTGCAAAATCATAAATCCAGTATCCGTGTTCGGCCAGTTTCATCTGGATGGTGTAATGCTCATGCACCTCCGGCAGGATGGAGACGCCGTGCGGCGCTACGATGTCCCGTATCCACCCCAGCAGCTCCCACACTTCCGGCTCCACAAAGAAGCAGCTCGTGCCCGCCTTTTTCACGGTATAGGCAAACGCGTCCAGCCGGATCAGCGCCGCCCCTTCCCCGCACATGGCCAGCAGCGTATCGCGGATAAAGGCGCGGGTAGCCGGTTTGCGCACATCCAGATCTATCTGCTCGTTGCCGAAAGTACACCAGAGCTTCTCCGCCGTGCCGTCCGCAAACTGCGCTTCCACATAAGGTTCGCGGGGCTTGCGTTTGTAGATTTTATCCATCTGCTCCCGCGTGGGTGTTCCGTTCTCCCAGAAATCAGAATAGCGGATAAAAAAATCGCGGTAGGGCGAGGCGTCCTTCTGCTGTAAAAAATCCTTATAATAAGGGGATTCCGAGGAAATATGGTTGACCATAAAGTCGAACATCAAAGGGTAGTCGCCGCTGAGCGCGCGAATATCCTCAAATGTTCCGAAAGCGGGGTCGACCCGGTCGTAACGCATGGGCGCAAACCCCCGGTCGGCGCTTGAAGGAAAGAACGGCAGCACGTGAACGCTGCCAACCGCGTCCCGGAAATATCGGTTCAGTGTCCGGTGGAGCGCGGGCAGATCGCCGCCTAAGCTGTCGGCATACGTGATCAGCATAATCCGGTTATCCATTTCTATCATTCCTCATTCATGTGTTGCGTCGCGGTGCAGCAGCAGCCGCGCCTCGGAGATGCGCTTTGTTCTGAAAGGATCATCAAACGTTCAAACTTGTGGTTCTTCCAGAAGCACGATTCCTTCCAGCGGCGCAAGCGTCGTTCGCCCGCCCAGCCGGATGCCGGCGTTGCGGCGGTTACCCAGCAGCAGCTTTCCCCGCGGCAGCGTAAGGCGTATGGGTTCGTCCGAAAAACTGCAGGCCACCAGTACGCTTTTCCCGCCGAGCACGCGGCGGTAGGCGATCAGCTGCGGCTGCTCCAGGCCGTATGGGACCAGCTCGCCCCTGAAAAATAGCTCCGGTCGCGTTTTACGCAACGCGATCATCGCCTGATAAAAGCGCAGCACCGAACGGCTGTCCATCCGCTGGCTTTCCACATTCCACCGGGCATATGCCGGATGAACCGGCAGCCAGGGTTTTACCATACTGAACCCGGCATAGGCCGTGTTCTGCCACAGCATCGGCGTACGGGCGTTATCCCGCGTGCGGCGGCCAATCGTCTGCAGGGCTTCTTTTTCGGTCATCCCGGCTTCCAGCGCAAGGCGGTGCTGTTCGGCAACGGCCAGGTCGTTCATCTGGCTCAGCCTTCGCCACGGGTAATTGGTCATACCCAGTTCCTGCCCCTGATACACAAACGGTACGCCCTGCAGGAACATAAACAGCATCCCAAGCATCTTCTTCCCGGTCGCGGTGCGTTGGCGGGGCTTCAGGTACTTGCTGGGGCTCCGGGGCTGATCGTGGTTTTCCAGATACGGCGCTCCGCATCCATTCGCGTCCAGAATAGCCCGCTGGTTGTTGAAAATCGCGTTTCGAAGCAATGCGACATTATCGGGGCGATAGTCATACCAGGCGTCCGTGCTGCGGTCGATATCCGCGTAGCTGAAATCGAAAATCGTCGTAAAATATCCGTTCGGGCCGATAAACTCGTTCAGCCGGTTGTCGGGCACGCCTCCCGCCTCGGCCACGGTAAACGCGTTACGGGGCTTAAAAGCCTTGTCCCGCAGCTCGGCAAAGAAGGTTTCAATGCCCGGCTGTACCAGACAGGCCCCGGTGATATCCGCCATGCCGTCTTCCCCGTCCGGGGGCAGATCGGCAAAGCTCTGATCCTTCTTGATCACGCTTGCCGCGTCAATTCGGAACCCCGCCACGCCGCGGTCCATCCACCAGTGGACAATATCGTATATTTCGGCGCGCAGACGGGGATTTTCCCAATTCAGGTCCGGCTGCCCGGGCGCAAACACATGCAGGTAATAGTGGTTTCCATCCGACAGCGGAGTCCACGCGGAACCGCCGAAAAAGCTGCGCCAGTTGTTGGGCGGGCCGCCGTTCATCCCTTCGCGAATCACATAGTAATCGCGGTAGGGGCTTTGCGCGTCCGCAATCGCGCTCTGGAACCACGGATGCCGGTCGGACGAATGGTTGATTACCAGATCAAGCAGGATACGGATACCGTATTCCGCCGCAGCCTTCACCAGCGCTTCCAGATCGGCATTAACGCCGAATACGGGATCCAGCTTTCGGTAATCGGCCACATCGTATCCGTTGTCCACCATGGGTGAAACGAAGATAGGGCTGAGCCAGAGCACGGTAACGCCAAGCTCCGCCAGATAGGGCAGCTTCTCCAAAATTCCGGGAATATCCCCCACACCGTCACCGTTCGCGTCCCTAAAGCTGCGGGGGTAAATTTGGTAGGCAACCGCGCCTCGCCACCATTGCGAGCTCATATTCATCACTCAAATCCATTGTGGTTCCTGTGCGGAGCGGCGCACGCCGCTCCGCACACGGAGAAAACCGCGTTAACTCTTTACAGCTCCGGCTACGACGCCGCTGATAATCTGCCTTTGCAGGAACAGGTACAGGATCAGGATGGGCGCGACCGTAAGCATCAGCCCGGCCATAATGTTCCCGTATGCCGCCGAGTAGGTGCCATAAAACAGGTACGTGGAAAGCGGCAGGGTATACAGTTCCTTCTTGCCCAGCACCAGCGAGGGCAGAAGGTAGTCGTTCCAGAAGGCCAGCACATTCAGGATGACCAGCGTGGCCGTGGTAGGCTTGAGCAGCGGAAAAACAACCTTATAAAACGTCTGTGTGCGGGTGCAGCCGTCCAGGTAGGCCGCCTCCTCCAGCGACAGGGGGATGTTGCTTTTAATGAAGCCCGAATACATGAACATGGACATGCTCATTGCAAAGCCCGTATGCAGAAAAATCAGCGTAAGCCGGTGGTTTAGCAGGTTCAGCTGCGCGCCGTAAATGGACACCAGCGGAATCATAATCGCCTGAAAAGGAATAATCATCGACGCGATCATGATGGAGTAAATGGTTTTTCCTGTCTTATTGCCGGCGCGTACGATGTAGTAGGCGAGCATCGCGGAAAGTAAAATCACCAGCAGCGTCGCAAGACCCGTGATGAACAGCGAATTGCCGAACGAACGCAGGAAGCTCATCTTTTCAAAGGCGGTGGAGTAGTTTTCCAGCGTCAGCCCCCCATCGGGCAGCAGCGCAAACGGAGCCTTGATGATATCCCGCTTCAGCTTAAAGGAGTTCACAAACACCAGCAGAAAGGGCATCATATACAGCACAAAGAGAA
>JAQUXV010000287.1 GCA_028692205.1 Eubacteriales bacterium | reverse complement strand
GGGTTCCATACGGTTTCTCCGTCGCGCAGGTAAAAGTATTTTCCGCCCGCATCGGTCGGCACATTGTTGTAGCGATACCGCGTAAGGCGCATCATTCGCGCGTCTTTATAAAAGGAATACCCGCCGGAAGTGTTGCTGATCAGGGAAAAGAACGCTTCGCTGCCCAGATAATTGATCCAGGGATAAGGTGTATCAGGACGCGCGATTACAAATTCCCGTCGGATATCGTCGTAATTTCCAAAGTTCATGGTTAGTTCTCCTCCAATTGGGTGGATGTTTTTATCCTCAAATGGGGATTCGGAGCGGGCCATCGGCAAAAAAAGCATACGACAACGAAAAACAAGAAACCGTCGATGCGGCGATGGATACTGTCATCATCATTCTGCATCCATCACCGACCGGCGAACCCCGTTCAGTTAAGCCGAAACGGTTATTCATTTCTAGTTTTCCCGAACCATTATCCTTTTTTCTCCAACGGCGCGACGGTCTGCCCTTCCAGCAAGGTACAGGGAATGACCGTAATCTCCGGGATGGTCGTTTTGGGACTCTCGATCAGCGATACCAGCCTGCTGGCGGCTTCCGCGCCGATACGGTCGGTATCCTGCCGGATCGTGGTCAGCCGCGGGCTCATCAATTGCATCATGGGAATGCCGTCGTATCCGGCGATGGAAACATCCTCCGGGATTTTCAGCCCCATATCGGCAATCGCCTCATAGGCGCCCAACGCAGCATAGTCGTCCGAAATGAGAATGCAGGTAGGCCTGTTCGTGAGGGACAGCAAATGCTTTGTCGCTTGATATACGGAGACCGGATCGTTATATTCGCATTCGGCCACGTAATCTTCCGGCACCGGCACCTGATACCCCGCCAGCGTCCGGTAGAACGACCCAAGACGGGTATCCGTAACGGCGCTTTTAGGGCCGTGGATATAGGCGATCTTGCGGTGCCCCTTGTTATACACATAATCCACCAACTGCCGTATTCCATCTACGTTGTTGGATTGGATGCCCATGCGGTTGTTGAATAAATGGTCGATGGTCACAATGGGCAGCTCGCTGTTTACCAGCTGCGTCACTTCCGGCTCCAGGAAATTGATACAGGCGATGCACACGCCGTCCACCTCACGGTAATGGCAATGCTCCAGATAAGTCATTGCGCTTTCGCCCATGTTGTGGCTGATAAAGGTAATATCGTACCCGTGCTTTTCCGCTTCCTTTTTGAAGCTTTCCAGCACGAAGGAGAAAAACGCATGCGTAAGCCCACTCTGGTTATCATCCACAAACAGGACGCCCAGATTGTAGCTTCGTTTTGTTTTCAGCGCTCTCGCGTGCGCGTTGGGAAAGTAACCCATCTCCTTGGCCGCCTGTGCAACGGCTTCCTTTGTCGCATCGCTGATATCGGTATAACCGTTGAGCGCCTTACTAACGGTAGAAACGGAGAGCCCGCACCGTTTGGCCAATTCCCGGATCGTCACCGCCATGCTCTCTTCGCCTGCCCCTCTCCCATACGGGGTATTTTAACGTTCGATTTTTCAGCTACATCGTTTTCGTTAATAGCGTATATCTTCTTTGCAAAAATGTCAAGTATTTTTATAAAGTTAACTGGAATTTTCCTAGGTTTGCATTGCATTAGCAGGGGTTTCCGTCAAGCGTTATATACCAGGGAAACTGGAATAACGTTAATTTTAACGAATACGTTTTCGCTTCCCAATTCCATCCACAATCATGATCTTCCAAAAGCGGAATCCGTACCAAACCAGACCAATAACCCAGTTTGCACAAGGTATACAACGGTTTGCCATATCTGCTGCATTATGATAGAATGAGGTTCACAGGGGTGGCGAAGCCGCCTCCGTTTCCGAAACCCGGGCACTTTGCGCCGATTGCAAACTACCGCTTTATGTCCATTGACATCCTTGCGTTACGCTGGTAAAATAGCCGCAATCAATTGGAAAGGATGAGAAGGATGCTGGAAGAGAATCTCCGGACAGGGCTTACCTTCGATGATGTGCTGCTGATTCCCGCACATAGCAGTACGCTGCCGCGGAACGTCGATACCACGGTGGAATTGATGCCGGGCATCAAGCTGAACATCCCGCTGCTTTCCGCAGCGATGGATACCGTAACCGACGCTCGAATGGCGATTGCCATCGCTCGTGAAGGCGGGCTGGGAATCATCCATAAAAACATGACGATTGAGGAACAGGCCTCGCAAGTGGATAAGGTGAAGCGCAGTGAACACGGCGTGATCACGGATCCATTTTTTCTTTCCCCCGATCACCTGATTCGCGACGCGGAGGAGCTGATGGCGCGTTACCGCATCAGCGGCGTTCCCATCACGCGCGGGAAAAAGCTGGTTGGTATTCTTACCAACCGTGATTTGCGCTTTGAAACCGACGACAGCCGCCGTATTGAAGAAGTGATGACCAGCAAGAACCTCATCACCGCGCCGGTCGGCACGACGCTGGAGGAAGCAAAGAAGCTCCTTGCGGCGCACCGCATTGAAAAGCTTCCCATTGTTAACGACGATTATGAACTTTGCGGCCTGATCACCATCAAGGATATTGAGAAAGCCACAAAATACCCCAACTCCGCCAAGGATACAAACGGCCGTCTGCTGTGCGGCGCAGCTGTCGGCGTAACAGGCGACTGTCTGGAGCGTGTTGCGGCGCTGATTAAGGCCAAAGTGGACGTAATCTCCATCGATACGGCGCACGCGCACAGCAAGGGCGCGCTGGATATGATGCGCGACATCCGCGCCGCGTTCCCCAGCATTCCCGTGATCGCTGGCAACGTTGCCACCGAGGAAGCCACGAAAGCCCTTATCGAGGCTGGCGCCAGCTGCATTAAGGTCGGCATTGGCCCGGGCAGCATTTGCACCACCCGCATTGTCAGCGGCATTGGCGTTCCCCAAATCACCGCCATCGCGGACTGCGCCAAAGAAGCGCAGAAGCGGGGCATTGCCGTAATTGCCGATGGCGGCGTAAAGTATTCGGGCGATATTCCCAAGGCCATCGCGGCCGGCGCAAATGCCGTGATGATCGGCAGCCTGTTCGCTGGTGTGGATGAGAGCCCCGGCGACATGGAAATCTATCAGGGGCGCAGTTTTAAGGTGTATCGCGGCATGGGCAGCCTGGGCGCCATGCAGCAGGCGCACGGCAGCAGCGATCGCTATTTCCAGGAGAACGCGCCCAAGCTCGTACCCGAAGGCGTGGAAGGCCGCGTGCCTTACAAAGGGCCGTTGAGCGACACCGTATTCCAGCTGATCGGCGGCCTGCGCGCAGGTATGTTCTACTGCGGCACGCCCACCATCAACGATCTGCGTGAAAACGGACAGTTTATCCGCATCACCGGGGCAGGCCTGCAGGAAAGCCATCCGCACGATATTTCCATCACGAAAGAGAGCCCCAACTACTCCCGTCAGGGTATGTAAGGGCCAATCAAAACCCCCGCGAAAAGCGTTGCTCTTCGCGGGGGTTTTGCTATGCCTCGGTGTCCGGCTCTTCGGCCTCCTCCGGGTTCGCCGCATTTTGCGGTTCTTCTCCTTCGGGCTCGGACTCCGGCTTGATTTCCGTTTTCATTTGTCGAATCACTTTTTTCATCCCCCGAGGGCCGGCGGGCTGCATTTTCACGCCGCGGGAGATATCGTCCGCCTCCAATACGACCTTAATCAGGTTCAGAAGGATCGGCCCGACGATAAGGCCCAGCACCCCGATTAATTGGAAACCCGCGAACATGGCAACCATTGTCGCCAGCGGATACAGGCCCAGATTGGCCCCTACGATGCGCGGCTCGCTGATTTGACGAATCAATACCGTGCCAAGATAGATAAGCATCAGGAAGATGCCCATGCTGTAATTACCAACAATCAGCGAGATGATCGCCCATGGGATCAAAAACAGTCCCGCCCCGATAACCGGCAGCGCATCCGCGATCCCAATCAAAAAGCCCATCAGCATTCCGTACTTAACGCCGTAAATCACGAATGACAGTATCAGGAATGTCGTAATAATCAGCGATACCATCAGCTGGCTTTTTATCTGCCCGAACAAAGAGCGAAACAGGTTGTTCTTCACCAGCATTCCGTGCCTGCGCATGTCCTTGGG
>JAQUXV010000286.1 GCA_028692205.1 Eubacteriales bacterium | reverse complement strand
ATCTTTCCGACTACAAACTGTGCGACAACTTTGGCGACATCAAACTTCGTTTTGCCGTCACCAGCGTACCCGCGATTATCGATTGGGAAACCAATGAGTATGTCAAGTGGATTGAAGACGTGACCAATGTCGATCTTTCCTTCGAGCTCATTCCGTATGACGGCCGCGCGGAAAAATTGGGCCTTCTTCTGGCTTCCGGCGATTACCCGGACGTATTCCTCTCCGTCGGCATGACCAAGCAGATGATCAGCCGTTATGGTGTCGACGAGCAGATGTTCCTGCCGCTGAACGACCTGATTGAGCAGTATGGCACGTTTACCAAGCAGATTTTCGAGCAGTATCCGGGCTCCGAGAACGTGATCACCCAGTTGGACGGCAACATCTACTCGCTCCCCGTCGTTAACGAGTGCTACCACGCCACTGTGCCCACCAAGTTCTGGATGAACCAGACCTGGCTGGACAACCTGGGCCTTTCGCAGCCCACGACGCTGGACGAGATGTACAATGTGCTGGTCGCTTTCCGCGATCAGGATGCGAACGGCAACGGCGATCCCAGCGATGAAATCCCGCTGGCGGGCGACTATTTCGACGGCTGGTACACTAACCCCGAGCGCTTCATTATGAACGCTTTCACCTACTATAATCTGGACCTTGACAAGGACGATACCGCTACCTACGAAGCTTTCGGCCTGTACATGAACGGCGATACCGTAACGACTCCGTTTGCGGATCCCGCGTTCAAAGAAGGCGTTGCCTATGTGGCCAAGCTGGTGAAAGAGGGCCTGATCTACGAAGGTTCCTTCACGCAGGATCTGGCCGGGCTTACCCAGCTGGCGGAATCCGGCCGTCTGGGCGCCGCCAACGGCGGTTATATCCTCTTTGCCAATCTGGGCGGCGACGTATACAAGCAGTATCGCGCCGTGATGCCCGTAACGGGTCCGGAAGGCTATCAGGGAATCATCTCCTTCCCGTATGATTCCGTATCCGGCAACATGTTCACCATCTCCGCCGATTGCAAGAACCCCGAAGCCGCTTTCAAAATCGGCGATATGCTGTACTCCTATGCCGCCAGCATGCGCGGTTACTACGGCGTTTATGGCGACGCCTGGACCGATGCGGACGCCGACGCCGTGGGCATCAACGGTGAACCCGCTCTCTACAAACTGCTGAAGCCGTGGCAGGAAACCGAACCCCAGAACGATTGCGTTTTGCAGATGACCATCTCCAAGCGCGATTCCACGTTCCGCCTCGGCGAGCCTTCCGATCCCAATGTCGACCTTTACAGCGCCGCTGGTCTGGAGACCCTGCTGTATCAGGTGACCAAGGATTACAAACCCTATGCGGACGACAGCAAAGCGCTCCCCACCATCAAGTTTACGGAAGATGAGAACGCCGAGCTTTCCGTGCTGATGGCAGACCTGTCTACCGCCATCAAAGAAGGCATGCTGGGCTTCTTTACCGGTTCCAAGGATGTAGACACCGAGTTTGATTCCTGGCTGCAGGACCTTGACAGCAAAGGCTTGAGCCGCCTTACGGAAATCTATCAGAGCGAGTACGACGCGCAGTATAAATAACCCTTGACCCTGTAACGGGGAAAGCCGCCGCTTCGGCGAGTTTACAGCCGTTGAAGCGGCGGCTTTCTGCCAATGTATCGGCATGCGATGCGCCCACAGCCGTCGCAGCCGCCAACGAATAATAAATGGTTTAGGCAAGCCCTGATTTTGGCAGCGCATGAATGCCGCGGCGGCGCGAAAGCCTTCAATCAGCGTTTTCCTAAGGTATTTAACAAAAACAGAGTGGATGTGTGACAATGAGGATCAGCGAAGCAAGGGAATTTATCCAACGGGCTTTACCTGCATCGGATCAGATCAGCGTTGCGGGCGATGTGATCGATTCGTTCGCCGCCCATGCCGTTATGCTGCGCAACGATGTGGAATGGTGCAAAAATCTGCCGGAAGATATCTTTCTTGCTTATGTATTGTTCCCGCGTGTGAACAACGAGCACCTTGAAAGCCATCGTGAGGAGATCTACCGGGAGCTGTTTCCGCGTATACGGGAAATGAGTATGCGGCAGGCCGCGTTGGAGGCCAATTTCTGGTGTTTCGAAAAAGCGACCTACTGCACGACGGACAACCGGACGGCCAGCGCGAAAACCGTGATTCAAAGGGCCTGCGGGCGCTGCGGCGAAGAATCGACCCTGCTGGTTTGCGCGCTGCGTGCGGTCGGCATTCCCGCGCGGCAGATCTATGTTCCCCGCTGGGCGCATTGCGACGATAACCATGCCTGGGTGGAAGCCTATGTGGACGGCGCGTGGCATTATATGGGCGCGTGCGAGCCGGAAACCGAGCTGGACAGCGGCTGGTTTACCTCCGCCGCGTCGCGCGCCATGCTCATCCATACGGTTGCCTACGGCGTATGCCCCGCCGGTGAGGAAATGCTTTCGGAGGATCACCATCGCTATATTCTCAACCGCACGAAAGCCTATGCGGAATGCGCGTCGATACGGGTCCGGGTACAGAACGACGGAGCGCCGCTGGCCGGCGCACGCGTAGCGTTTGAGCTGTTCAACGAAGGCGAGCTGGTGCCGCTTTCGACAGTGGAGACCGATTGCGACGGCTGCCTTGGCATCACCGTCGGGCTTGGCGGCCTGCACCTGCAAATTTCCCACGCGAACCGGTTTGTTACCGCGGTAATTGACACGCGAAAAACGACTTCCGTAGACATTGATTTTGCAAAGATCAAGGATATTCATCACAGCGCCGACACAATGGAATTGTTTGCGCCGGCGGAGACCCGCTTTAACGTTTCCAAAGAATCCCCCGAATATGAGAAGCGCCTTTCGCAATGCGTTGAAAAGCGGATGGCCTATACCGCGACCTTTGCGGTGGAGGATGATTTGCTGGAAAAAGCCAGAGGCAACGCTTCCGTGATCGCGGATTTTCTGTCCGACGGTTCGGGAAATACCGCGGAAAAGCGCGCGCTGCTGAGCACGCTTGCGGAGAAGGACCTTGCGGATATCACCGCCGAGGTGCTTTACGATGCGCTGGAGGCGGCCCTGCCTTTTTACGGTCAATACCCTGAAGACGTGTTTGCGGCTTCCGTGCTTTGCCCGCGCGTGGAATATGAGCATTTGTACCCGGTTCGCCGCGCGATAAAAGCTTATTTTACTGAAAGACGAATTGCTTTCACCGGCGCCGCCGATGTGTTTGCATGGGTTTTACAAAATGTGGCGGATAACGGGCTGACGCAGCAGCAGGCTGTGCTGCCCGCAAACCCGTACGCGGCGCTGGCGGCAGGGAGCACGGACCGGCGCACCAAAACGGTGCTGGCAATCAACATCTGCCGTACTTACGGGTATGCCGTAAGGCTGTCGCCGGTTTCGCAGGAGCCGGAACAGTATTCGGGAACGGAATATGTGCCGCTGTTCCCGCGGGGAATCCCCACGGCCAATTTGATGCTGAAAAAAGAAACTACCGCCTCCATGATTCAGCGGGTACACTACACGCTGGGCAAACTGGAAAACGGCGCGTATAAAACGTTGTCGCTTCCGCAGGATGCCATTGACGAGGGAAATGCGATTGCGCTTTGCGACGGCGACTACCGCCTGCTGACGGGCATCCGGCAGATCGACGGTTCCATTCTGGCAAACGCGGAGTATTTTCAATTGAAGCGGGGAGAGCATAAAACCCTGACGATGAACCTGCCGGACAACCGTATGGAAGGGAAATTGCATCACTTTTCCCTTCCGGCGTTGGCGCTTGAAGGCGTCGCGGGAGAACAGACCGACCTGTCGCAGCTGTTTGCGAACGGCGGAATCCTGTCGGTCGTGGCCCCCAGCCAGGAGCCGACGGAGCACCTGCTGCTGGAATCAGCACAGCTTTGTAAACGGATGATACGGGAAAACCGCCACTTGCTCTACCTGGTTCGGAACCGGGCGGACGCGGCGCACCCGACGATTGCCCGCCCGCTGCAAATGCTTGGCGGCAACGCGAGCATCGCCGTACTGCGGAATACCGATGTGCTGATGCAAATGCGACAGGCTCTGCGTGTAGGCGATTTGCGGCTGCCGTTCTCCGTGGCGGTCAACCGTGACGGCAAAGCCCTGTTTGCCTTTGCGA
>JAQUXV010000013.1 GCA_028692205.1 Eubacteriales bacterium | reverse complement strand
CTCATTGCCGGGATAGAGAGCGGGCGCGTCGATACGGTCATCTGCAAGGATATGAGCAGGATAGGCCGCGATTATCTGCAAACGGGCTTTTACACGGAAGTGTTCTTCCGGGAAAAGAACGTCCGCTTCATTGCCATCGCCAACAGCATAGACAGCCTCAACCGCGACAGCGGCGAGTTCGCGCCGTTCCTCAACATCATGTCGGAATGGTATCTGCGGGACGCCAGCCGCAAGGTCAAGGCCAGCCACAGGGCGCGGGGCATGGAAGGAAAGCGGCTGACGTTCTTCCCGATTTACGGCTATGTCAAAAATCCGAATGACAAAAACGAATGGCTGATCGATCCCGAAGCCGCCGAAGTGGTGCGGCGCATTTTCGCGCTCACCATAGAGGGCAAGGGGCCATGTCAGATCGCCCGGATTTTGGCTAATGACAAAATCGAACGCCCGTCATATTATCTCTATACGCATGGTATTGTGAAGCTCGCCCATCACGACCAATCCATTCCCTACGCGTGGAACGGCAATACGATTGCCAACATCGTACAAAAGCCGGAGTATATGGGGCATACGGTCAACTTCCGCACCTACAAGGATTCATACAAGGACAAGCGGTCAAAGTTTTCGAATAAAGAGGATTGGGTTATATTTGAGAACACCCATCCCGCAATCGTTGATTCCGAAACATGGGAAACGGCGCAGCGTTGCCGCAAGACCGTGCGGCGCACCGACAGCCTGGGCGAAGCCAATCCGTTGACGGGGCTGGTGTTCTGCGCGGACTGCGGCGCGAAGATGTATAACCATCGTAGGCCGCACCCGATACAGTACCGGCATCCGAACGGCAGAATTTACAACAAATGCCCGAGCGATATATATACCTGTTCTACCTATTCGCTCACCAGCCGACGGTTTGACGGCAAATGCTCGGCGCACAATATCCGCACCGTTGTCATCCGGGAGCTAGCACTGGAGGCGATCAAAACGGTGAGCGGGTTTGTGAAATCAAACGAGGCCGAGTTTATACGGCAGGTGCGGGAAAGCTCGGCGGTACGGCAGGAACAAACGGCGAAAGCGCACAGGCGGCGCATTGCCAAGGAGCAAAAGCGCGTGGCCGAACTGAACACGCTGATCCGCAAAATTTATGAGGATAAGGTTGGCGGCTCCCTGTCGGAAAAACGGTTTGAAATCATGTCCGCCGAATACGAAAACGAGCAGGCGGAGCTGGAACAGTCCATTGAAAGTCTGCAAGCTGAACTGGACGGTTTCAACGCCGACAGCGTGCGGGCGGACAGGTTTATTGAGATCGTGAAGCGGTATACGGATTTTAGTGAACTGACCGCGCCGATGATCAACGAGTTTATTGAGAAGATCATCGTGCATGAGGCGGACAGGTCCAGCGGGGAGCGGAAACAGCAGGTGGATATTTATCTCAATTTCATAGGCAGGTTTGAAGTGCCCGCGACAGAGGAAATCGCGGAGGAAGAACAGGCGCGGGAGAAGCGGGCACGGCACCGCGAGGCGCAACGGCGGTATGCCGGGAAGCAAAAGCAACAAGGCGTATGACAAACAACCGTATAGGGCGGCTTACGGATAATACCGCGGGCCGCTTTTTTTTCTATGCAAAAAAACAAACCGCCCATAAAAACGGACGGCGAAACGGTTATCGTTCAGGCTCATCTTTATGTTTTGTTTTTTTCGGCGGGTGCGCCGGATGCTCCCGCAATTCCCGCTCCGCAGCGCGGAGTTGGGCAAGAACGGACGGGCGCTTGTCAATCATGCGGCTTAAATCATCCCAAGCCTGTTTGTCGCTGTTCCAAACGCGCGGTGTTGTATCTCTTTGGGCGAACGGACGGACAAACTCAAGCAGGTAGGGATAAACGTCGTCAAACGGCGGTTTTCCGTCTATCCCTTTCAGCTTGTCATAAGCGTGTTCCACATCCTCACGGCGGGTCAAAAGCTCGGTAAATTCGCCAAGTTCGAGATGTTTTCCGGATATAACCTCAAATATTTCTGCCGTCAACATTCTGACGCAATGCGTAAGGGCGTAAACATCTATAAAGTCCTTTGACCGCCGAAACAGTTTTATGCCTGACAGCACCGTTATTTTGTCGGCCAGTATTTCAGTCGGCAAAACGCCCCTGATTCCGACCTCGCCGTAATGGTACACCCTGCTCCCGCAGATGGGCCGGATGTCAATATCCATCGTAACGATTTTTTCATCTGTTGCGTTTTCGACAATATAAAGTCCGGCAGATTTTTTGTCCCCATATTCCCGAAACGCTTCCGCACGAAATTTTCCGTTCAATGCGTTCAGGGAACGGTTAATCGTGTTTTCCAGCTCGGCCATGGGCGGCGGCGTACCAATCCAATTCGCGTCAATATCTCTTGTTTGCCTTTCCAGAATGGTATAGCCATGCTCCGATAGAATGAGTTTTGTAACCAACGCGCCCTTGAATACAATCGGGGCATCTGCTTGACAAATCTGACCTAATATTTGATACATGGTTGTTTCTTTGTCGGTCATGTCAGCCTCCGTTGTAATATTCCACGGCCCAATTCTTTATCAAATTGAACCGTTCCATATTTTCCGGCCTGATTGATAACCCGTTGAAACTTTCGCCATGTGAAAAATAATACCCTGCCAAACCTTCAACCAATGACTGTTCGTCTATGTTGTCAAAATCGGCCAGCATATCATTAAAGGTCTGACTTGCGGAAGTGCAGCGTAAACTGCCAAAATTGACAACGTCTATGCCGTCAAATGTATCGACGATATGGTAATTAACATTTTCATTCTTGCCCTGCCTCTTTGCGTAAACGTCAATCGCCTTTTCGTTCATATACCCAAAGAAAAGCTCCAAATGCTCCAGCGCAGACGTGCGCCGCAAAATAACATCTTCGCCGCTAAGAACAGCTCTATGCCATGCCCTGTTGGTTAAAAAATCATTGCTGGTTGCCGAAGTCATACGGGCGCGCCTCCAATCTTTTTAAATCAATATCCTGATATTGTTATTATACGCAAAAAAACCTTAAAGTCAAACCGCCGAAAATGCAAGCGCGGTTTTGATAACCCATCTATTACCGAAAGGAGTTCCCATTATGCCAAGAACCACAGTTGAAAAAATCGAGAGCATCCAGACACAAATCCAACAGCTTGAAAATCAGAGGAAGAGGCTGATACAGGAGCAGAAGGAGCGGGAGCGCAGGGCTAGAACCAAACGGCTAATCGAGCGCGGGGCGATACTGGAAAGCCTTATTCCGGAAGCGGACACGTTCACCAACGAGCAAATCAAGGCGTTTCTCGAAAAGACCATTCGGACGGAGTCCGCGCGCAAAGCGCTTGCAAATCTGACCGCGGCGCAGGGCGAACCGGCAAAAGCCAAGGCTGCGGGAGCCGTGCAGGGCGGCGACGCGGCTGCGCTGAAAGCCGGGGTCAGCGCAAAGGGGGATGCGGGCTAAACAGCCCTTTTCCCCTTCCGAATGGCGCACTTATACACCCTTGCGGGTGCGTGCGCCCTGCCGGGGGCTTTTGGCGCTCTGACGAGCGCAATGGGGAGCTACACTCCCCAAACCCCTTGTGCACCTCACAGCCGGACGTATCCTCTGTGGAGAATATGTCCGCTGTGAGGTCTTGTATCGTCGCCACAACGAATGGAGGTGAAACCATGGCGATCTATCATTGCAGTATTAAAATCATAAGCCGGGGCAAAGGAAAGTCGGCTGTCGCGGCGGCGGCTTATCGGGCGGGCGAAACCATATTAAATGAATACGACGGTATCACCCACGACTACACGCGCAAGGGCGACGTTGTGCATACGGAGATACTGCTGCCGGAACACGCGCCGAAAGAATATGTAGACCGTTCAACTCTGTGGAACGCCGTAGAGCGGATAGAGAAGAACAAGAACGCACAGCTTGCGCGCGAGATCGAACTTGCCCTGCCTGTGGAATTATCGCGGGAGCAGAGTATTTCCCTCGTCTGCGGGTATGTGAAACGGCATTTTGTTGAGGCCGGAATGTGCGCCGATGTTTGTGTTCACGATAAGGACGACAGAAATCCGCACGCCCATATCATGCTCACCCTGCGCCCGTTTGAACAAGGCGGCGAATGGGGCGCGAAGTCCAGAAAAGAATATCTGCTGGATAAAAACGGCGAGAGAATAAGGCTCATAAGCGGCGAGTTTAAGACGCGTAAAGTCGATATGATGGATTGGAATGAGCAGGGCAAAGCGGAGGAGTGGCGGGCGGCATGGGCCGACGCGGTAAACGCCGCTTTGGAGCGGAAAGGCTTGGGAGAACGGGTAGACCACCGTTCGTTTTTGCGTCAGGGCAAGGAAGAAATCCCGACCGTTCATTTGGGCGTGGCTGCCGCGCAGATGGAGCGCAAAGGCATCCCGACCGAGCGCGGGAACATTAACCGTAAAATTGAAGTAAGCAACAAGCTATTACGCCAACTCCGGACGCGTATCAACAAGCTGAAGGATTGGCTGGAGGCCGAGGCCACAAGCACCGCGCCGCCCACTCTCTCCGAGGTCATTCGCGGCATACTGGACGGATATGAACAGAAAAGCTATTTCGGTCTGATGTCCGCTCCCGACACGGTGGCGAGAGTGTTAAATTTTTTGCAGAAAAACCATATCACCGACATGGCGGGATTGCGGGATAAGGTGGCCGAAATGTACGACAGGCGGCTTGATATAGGCGGCAGGCTGAACAGGATAGACGGCCGTTTGCACATGCTGGACGAGCATATCCGGCACATGGGATATTATCTGGAGCACAGGGAGATTTACAGGCAGTACCAGCAGATAAGGCGACCGAAAAAGCAGACGGCGTTCCGCGAACAACACTATACGGAGATTGCGCTTTTTGAATCGGCGAACCGCTATATAGGGCAGCATCTGAACGGCCATATCCCGCCGCCCAGTTCGTGGGAAGAGGAACGGGCAAAGCTGCTCACCGAGAGGGCCGCGCTCAATGGGCAGTACCACGCGCTGAAAGAAGAAGTCAGGCAAGCGGAGATTGTTAAGCGGAATGTGGAGTGGCTGATGCGCGGGAGTGCGCCGCGAAAGGAAAGGAATCGCTCGCGTGGGCGGGAGAGGTGATGCTTTTGGGATGCGGGAATGTCCTGTTTTGCGGCCTGTTTCAAGAAATCAGCGAGGAAAAGCTGTAGTTTTTCCGCAACAAGCAGTATCTTGATCGATGTTGATACAGTCATAAATTATTTATTTACATTATAAGTGCTGCCGTAAACTATTTGATTTACCCTTGCTTCCCTTTCCGAAACACAATCTTCTTTTGCAGCAGGTAATTGCATATAAACAGAAAGCTATCTACAAATACCTTAGAAAGTACCTTGTTGAACCCGATCTGTACTAGAAAATGAACGCTCACGCTGCCTGCCGCAATGACAGACAGTGCTAACAAGAAATAGCCAACGGCACTGCGAACCGAACCTTTGGCGCGAAACACAATACGCCTGTTAAGCTGATAATTGGCAATGGCGCTGACAACACGCGCAAAGATGTAAGCGTATATTGTAGGAAACCATAAAAGGAATAAAGCGTATAGTCCAAAATCGAGTACAGCCGATATGACAGATGATGCGCAATATTTTAACACGCGGGAGAATACCCGCATACCGTCGCGCACCGCATGGAAATGTGTCCGCTCATTCTCATCAATGTAGATCGTGTCAATGGGAATCTCCGTAAACGATACATTCCACTCTCTGAGTGAAAGCAGCATGTTCATTTCATATTCATACCGATTACCCTCAACACAAAGCAACCGATCAAAAAGCGTATATGGCAGACCTCGCAAGCCGGTTTGCGTATCGGATATATCCAGTCTGGTACTCAGCCGGAAAAAGAATCGCGTAATGGAGTTGCCCAGATAGGATCGCAACGGCATTTTTTTGATGTCGCGCGCGCCCAGTACCAAGGTTTCAGGAGATGCTTTCATCATTTCTATTACGCGCAGAATATCATGGGGGCTATGTTGCCCATCAGCATCGGCAGTAACAAAGCTTGTCCCTTGTTCATGTTCGCTAACATACCGGATGCCTGTTTTAAGCGCAGCGCCTTTACCGCGATTCTGTTCATGGTGAAGAACCGTTGCGCCAAGTTGCTGCGCTTTTTGAAACACAGAAGAGAATTCCGGCCCACTGCCATCATCCACAACAAATATGCCCACAAAGGGTATTAGTTGCTCAATTAGGGGAAGCAATTTATCGTCGGGTTTATAGGCCGGTATCAGCACCTTTACGCACATTCAAAACAAGATTCCCTTCTTGCAGTATGATGGATCATCATACATGTGTCAGATGAGAATCTCATTAGATATAGATGACATGTCGATTATTTTAAGAATGTAGCCGTTATATGCGTGCCTTTTCCTTTTTCGCTGTCCGCATGGAGCTTCCCGCCGTGAACATCCACAATGGCCTTTACAATAGAGAGTCCGAGTCCCATACCGCCGGTCGCTCGCAAGCGCGCCTGGTCAACACGATAAAACCGCTCAAATACATGAGCCAGGTGTTCCGGCTCCATACCAATGCCTGTGTCGGCAACCGAAATGGATATGCCGTCGTCCTGCTCCGTGCAGGAAAGAGTAATATCCCCGCCCGCAGGGGTGTATTTGACGCTATTGTCTATCAGCGCATGGAGAAGCTGCTTGATCATGCTGCGGTCTGCAAGCAGTCGGATGTCTTCGGGAGCGTTCACATGATAATGGTGCGCTTCATCGATGGATGATTGTTCCTCTACCATTTCATACAGGAGCAAGCCAATGTCAAACGCCTCTTTTTTCAATTGCTGCGTGCCGCTGTCTCCGCGAGCAAGGAACAGCAGATTATCCACCAGCTTATTCATATAGGACGTTTGCTTTTGGATCGATGCGATGCTCTCATCCAATACAGTAGGATCATTACGCCCCCAACGTTCCAGCATGTCAGCGTTTCCCTGCAATATGGAAAGCGGTGTGCGCAGCTCGTGTGAAGCGTCGGCTGCAAAGCGCCCTTGCAGGCGAAAGGCTTCCTCCATACGATCCAGCATGCTGTTGATCGTCATGGATAGCTTTTGCAGTTCATCCTCCGCTTCGGGAACATCAAGGCGGCGGTTCAGCCGTTGGCTATTGATCGTATTGGCGTCGGAAATCATGTGATCAATCGGGGCGAGCATTTTCCGGCTTGTTTTCCAGCCAACAAAGATAGCGGCCAATACGCCTGCAACATTAGCCCCAACAAGCAGGAAGGCCAACATCTTCAAAAACTCCAGTTCTGTTTGCATGTTGAGTACAAAATACAAGGAGCCGTAGATTGTGTTGTCATCACTGACAACATGCTCATAACAAAGTACCAGTTGTTTGCCATCCAGCAGCTTGAGCTGCGGATTTTCCTTGGCCGGAGGGAGCGTTGCCTCGTCAATATGGAAATTCCGCACGCGGTTGACCACATTTCCGGATAAATCAGAAAGCAGCATGTTCAAGTTCCAATTGATGTTAAACTCCGCCAATATCCTGTCATCGTCAAGCGCATCCCCTTCGTAGATTTCCTCCACGATCTGATCGGAAACGAGCTCGATTGTATTGTCGATGTATTGTCTCTGACGGTCGATGAGAAAACTGGATAAGGAAAAAAATATAGCGACGCTTAATACAAACAGAAGCCCGGCAAAGAATGAGGCATATGTTCGGGCTAACCGTTTGGATAATGTGCCTTTTCTTGCTTTATGCTTTTTCCCGTATAACATATCCCACCCCCCGGACAGTTTCGATTATCTTGTCACCGTTCGTATCGCCAATTTTAGTGCGAACATACCGAATATATACGTCCACCACATTGCTGTCGCCAAGATAATCATAGCCCCATACTTTATTTAATATCTGCTCCCGCGTGAGTACCACGTTCCGGTTGCGCATCAGATATTCCAAAAGATCATATTGTGTCTTTGTCAGGGAAACGGCTGTCCCGCTGCGTGTAACAAGCCGTTGTACCGTATCTAATTCTAAATCATGAATTTTTATTATTTCTGAATCTATTGTTTGATATGCGCCTGTGCGCATAATCGCGCGGATACGCGCGAGCAGTTCCTCTATATGAAAAGGCTTTGTGATATAATCGTTCGCACCGGTATCCAACCCGGTTACCTTGTCCACTATTGTATCGCGCGCTGTGAGCATAATAACCGGCGTATGCTTTTCCCGTCGCAAACGTCGGAGCACTTCAATTCCATTAAGCTCGGGAAGCATGACATCGAGCAGGATTAAATCAAAGCTTTCGCTAAGCGCCAAGTCAAGGCCGGTTCTCCCATCGGATGCCGATATAATTTTGTAGCCTTCATGCTCCAATTCCAATTTTAAGAAACGGACAATCTCCGCTTCATCTTCAACGATCAGTATCCGCATCGGAATCACCGCCTTTCGTTTTAAATTTTACCTGAATGGTTGCATTATATCTATACCATACCATTTTTTATAATCAAATTCTAATGCAGTGATACGGCTTCTATCATTTCCGCCGCCTATAATAATTCAAAAGCTGTTATGGAGGTTGGCAATGAGAAAAAAGCAACAAGGGAAACTCCGGTGGGGAGTCATGGCTCCAGCGATAACTTTTTGTTTTATCGTGCTTTTGCTGATCATCCTTAATCCGTTCCAGATACCATCTCAGGAAGAAAAGAACCCGGAAACGGATACACCCATTCATGCTCTGCCGACGAACGCTATGCAAAGCTTACCCTCCAACCCCATCACATTTGAGGCAGATTTGACAGCAACACCCGAAGCGGGGCCGCCGGCAACAATTGTGTGGATGAGCGACACGCAGGGGTATTCAAGGAGCTACCCTGAAATATTTGAATCCATGACGAACTGGATCGTTGACCAGCAAGACGCCTTGAACATACAATATGTTCTCCATACAGGAGACGTTGTAGACAATTTTGACGATATGCGGCAATGGGAAAATGCAAAAAAGGCATTATCCGTTTTGGAAGGTAAAGTGCCTTTGTTTGTCGTTGCGGGCAATCACGATATACACGGCACAAACCAGGAATATGGCGCATATCTGGAGCTGTTCGGAGAAAAGCGATTTGAAACATTGCCAACCTTTGGCGGCGCTTACCGAAGCGGGCGCGGCCGCTATGATCTCGTCAGCATTGAAGATGTTCCGGTCATATTCATGTCAACGGGATATGGCATGGGGTATGGCGTCGATGATGACGCGATCACATGGATAAACGAAATATTGCAGCAATATTCGGATCGATTTGCTATCCTCTGCTTCCACAGCTATATAGATCCCGATGAATCATTTTCCACAGACGGCGGAGTGCTTTTTGAAAAAGTCGTCAAAAAGAACCCCAATGTCGGACTTGTGCTCTGCGGGCACAGGCATGGGGTGAACCATACGGCTGTCCAGCTTGACGATAACGGGGATGGCACACCTGACCGCACGGTCTATCAGATGGTTGCGGACTATCAGGACGAATCAAAGTCAGGCGGAGGCTATCTTGGCCTTTTGACCTTTAACCGTACTGAGCGCACGATCAGCGTCAATACTTATTCGCCATATCTGGATGATTATATCTGCAATGATGGCAAGAAGGAACTGGAGGAATTCACGCTTCCTTGGGATTACAAGTAGAAAAACGCATGTGCAAAGGGGATTCAATCAATGCCTGTAGAACGCCAGAGGCATACTAAAAGAAATTATGTTATTCTAAAATATTTCGCAGTAATTTGCGTCGCCATTGGCATATTCACGTTGTCCTACTTTATGTTTTTCCGAGATAGCGGAGAGCCCAAACCGAGTATTGTATCAGTTGAAACCCCGGATGTGGAAGTCGAGCAAACGCCGCATTCAGACATGCCTACGCAAGACGCGAGTACGAATAATCCTCAAAATACGATTATACCCTCCGTCCCCGGCGATTTCTCTGCCGTGTTCCCCAATGAGGACACGGGCGCGGGAGCGCTGCACAGCTACCAAAGCGATACGCTCCGCATCGCAATCAACAAGGTGCAGGAGAATGAAATCACCTATTATGTGGCGGATATATGGATTAAAAGCATTGATACCTTCCGAACCGCTTTTGCATATGACCAATACGGTCAGGGTATTCATGAAAATCCCGTAACAATGGCAGCGAATAATAGTGCCATTCTTGCTGTAACAGGCGATTATTATAGCGCGCGCGCCGAGGGCATTGTCATCCGCAACGGTAAAGTTTACCGAGATACGTTATGGGACGATGTCGCTGTGCTGTTTGATGATGGCACGATGGAAACCTATACAGAAGATGAATTCAGCATAAATAACGCGATTGAACGGCACGCATACCAGGCATGGTCTTATGGTCCGGAGCTTCTTGAAAACGGGCAACCGATTGAAGAATTCACCACTAAAGCCGCCAATCCCCGCTGCGCCATAGGCTACTATGAACCGGGACATTACTGTTTGGTCGTCGTGGACGGCAGGCAGCCCGGTTATTCTGTTGGAATGACATTGGCCGAGCTGTCCGCGGTGTTCTATGATCTGGGCTGCAAAACCGCCTACAACCTGGACGGTGGGCAAACGGCCATGATGATATTTGAGGGAAGCCCGGTCAATCAGGCTTATCATGGGGGCCGACAGTGCAGTGACATTATTTACTTTGCAGAAAAATAGCCTCCCGCTTACCCAAGACGAAAGGACTTAGATGATGCAAGATTGGATTATTAACTTCATGAATCAGTTTGGATACCTCGGTATTGCGTTGCTCATTGCAATTGAAAATATATTTCCCCCAATACCGTCCGAGTTGATTTTAACTTTCGGGGGCTTTATGACCACGTATACCAATATGAATATCTGGATGGTTGTATTGTTTGCGACCATCGGTTCAGTGGCCGGAGCCATTGTTCTTTATGGCGTCGGTCGGCTGCTACCCACAGAAAAAATGGAAAGGCTCATCGGGAAATGGGGGCGTGTTCTGGGGCTAAAAAGTGGAGACGTGAAGCGTGCGGAAGGCTGGTTCCTCCGGCGCGGTACATCCACCGTCTTTTTCTGCCGTTTTATTCCCGTTGTCCGGAGCCTTATCTCCATTCCCGCAGGAATGGCGCATATGCACCAAGGCCCATTCCTTCTGTACACAACGCTGGGCACCGCCATTTGGAATGTTGTCTTAGTTTATCTCGGTGCCGTTGCCGGAGCCGGATGGGAGCGTATCACGCAATACACGGATGTTTATTCATACATAGCACTCGCTGTTATGGCTGTTATCGTCATTGGGCTTGTGATTTGGTTTAAGAAAAAAAGAAAAAGCCGGCGCGAAGATTCAAACAAGGAATAAGAACTGAACGATAGCGGCAGACAACTCTAATGGATCGATTTGTCTGCCGCTTCTTTGATTGGATGAACCTTATCGTAGTAATAATCAGCCTTTCTGTCGCTCGCACGTTTTTACCGTATGCACCATTTTGAAATACAGGAAAACGGCGATTACTTCTGCGACGCAGGTGAACGCAATAATGATTCCCGGCTGATTCAGGTCATACAGCCAACCCATCAATGCTGATCCGATCAATAAGGCCAGACCGTAGGCCGCGTTGAAAACGCCGTAACTGGTGCCGCGCTTATGAAAGGGCGTAATATCCGCAATGGCCGAACGCATAATGGTTTCATGGGTTCCCATGACAACACCGAAGATCACCATGCCGACAATAATCAGCGTTATTGAGCTGCTTACGGTCATGAACGGCAGCAACAGCGTAATAAAAGGAATCATCATCAGAACGGCAAGACCACCTGTTTTCATTTCTTTCTTCTTTTTCATACGGTCATACGCTTTGCCGACCAGCAGGGCCGCCACGGCGTCCACCGCCATAGCCCCCGAATACAACAGCGTGATATTTCCATCGGACATCAGATTGTTTGCCTTCAGGTGATAGCCTATGATACTGAAATTGACGAACCCCAGGGTACAGAAAAATGTAAAAGCCGTATATATCCAGAAGATTGGTCCGAGCCGGTCGGAACAGAACTCCTTCTTTTTTATGTCGGTGATCAAGTTGTTTCGTTTGATGCTGCGGTAGGCATAGGCTACAAAAAGCATCAGAAGGACAAATGGAATGAAAAGCAGTTTATAGCTTAACTGGTATTCTGCAATTCCGTTTTTGCCTGTCAGGAAAAAAACCAATGTAAAAATCAGAGGCCCGGCAAGAGCTCCGATCTGATCCAGGGCTTCCTGAAGGCCGAAGGCGAACCCGGTGCCGACCTGGTTCTCGGCAATCCCGGACAACACCGTATCCTTTGCGGGATTACGAAGTGATTTTCCGATTCGCTCCATCAGAATGAGGATGACGAGAATGTTCCAGTTCATCGTAAAGCCCATAAACGGCACAACGAGCAGCATACCGTATCCAATGAAAATGAAAATCCAGTGTTTGCCGCTCTTGTCTGACAGGACGCCGGCCAATAGCCTTAAAAAATACCCAAGGAACTCTCCAATGCCGAACACCAAGCCAATCTGGGCTGCGGTAATGCTCAGAAGATTGAAATACTGACTGTTAGCACCACGAGCGCTTTCATAAACCATATCTCCCAGCAGGCTGATAACACCGAATAAAATAACGACTTTAACGGCTGATGTAAGCCTCCGTCCACTTTTCGTTTCCATATGCAACGCTCCCGTTTCTTAATCTCAAGGACACATTCCGAGTAGCACGGATGCCACGCTTTCTGGCATAGGAAAAAACCTTTCGTTCAGTTCCATGTCTGTCGGCTCATTCTATTCTCTTACCCGGCGGGACATATTTTTGATTGGCTTCCTCGCGTTGTTCCCAAAAAATCTTAAATTCCAGTTTTTCCACTTCTCTTTGTTGCTTATAGCTGATACGGAGTGTGGCCGCCTGCGGAATGATGATGTCCCTCTCCAACTCCTGCAAAACAGTTCTGATGTTATTGTCATGTTCCGTGACAGTAGTTATTACTTCACCAATTTTGTCGAACAAAGCAGAGGATGTACCGGGAACATCTTCGGAAATCATATACCGATCATTCTGATTGATATAGTCAATGGAATCCCCGGAGCCAAGCCAGCGAATCAGGGCTTCCCGGCTGAACCGCCATTCCCGGCCAATTTTACGGGCAGGAATGTGTTCTTCCCGTAATAGCTTAATAAGTGTTTTCTCACTGACACCTAAAAATTCGAGTGCTTGCTCAATGTTCAAAATATCGTCATTCATAAAATAATGCCCCTTTCTGAATTCAAGAATATTATACTGCTTAATACCCCTTCGTTCAACTATGACAGGATTAAGATGTATTTTAGCAGTAGATAACTGGAGCTATTCATTTTTTGATAGCTGGCCCTTGTTGTCTTAATTAGATTGTTCTAACATATGACATTAGGGATATCTATATTTGTGACATCCATATATTGACCGTAGATAGGGGGTATAAAAGTGCGTAAAACGTTGACTGTAATTGTTTTGGTGCTTGTTCTTATTGGTATGTTTTCCACAACGGCGTTCGCCGCCACTGATCATGAAACGTGGAATGACGTTGCGGATGAGATGGGAGGTGTTTTGGACGAAGCCTATGATATATACGTGTCGGGAGATGTAAAAGGCGCAAAGGATCAAGTTAATTACGCCTACTTCGGATACTATGAAAAGTTGGGATTTGAGAAAACGGTCATGGCGTATATTCCGGTGATCGAGCAACGCAGGTGGAATACCAGTTCAGTTTCATTAAAAAGGCCATGATAGCGGGAGCGCCGCATTCTGAGATAAGGGAAGCTCTTGATGTACTGGATCAATACCTGCACGACGATGCCAACAAGCTTGACGGCGAGGAAGAAAACTCCTTTGCCGTGTTTCTCTCATCACTGGTGATCATTCTGCGCGATGGCTTCGAGGCTATCATCATTTTGGGTGCGATCATCGCCTATCTGATCAAAAGCGGTAATAAGGAAAAAACCCGCGTGGTATACGGGGGAGCGTTTATCGCGATAGGCGCCAGTATTGTGTTGGCCTTTGTATTACTGGCGATATTGAATGCCAGCGGCGCACAGCAGGAACTCATTGAGGGCTTTACGGTGCTGTTCGCGGTCGCGGTACTCATTTATGTAAGCAACTGGATGATATCAAAATCGCAGGCGGACTCATGGAATAAGTACATTGAAGGCCAAGTTAAGGGTTCCGTTACTCGTGGCAGTATGTTCTCTCTTGCGTTCGCGGCTTTCCTCGCGGTTTTCCGCGAAGGGGCGGAACTTATCCTGTTTTATTATGCGTTGTTCGCAGGTGGAGGAACGGAGACGTATGTAAATATGGTTTGGCTCGGTCTTGCGGTCGGGTGTATCCTGCTTGTTGTTGTATACCTACTCATCCGCTTCCTGAGTATCAAGCTTCCAGTCAAACAGTTTTTCATCGGAACGAGCATATTACTGTCCCTCATGGCAATCTCCTTCATTGGTTCAGGGATAAAAAAGCTCCAATCGAGCAACATCATTGGCGTGACACCAATACAGGGGTTCCCCACGGTGGATATCTTATACATTTACCCCACGCTTGAAACGCTTATCCCACAGATTGTGTTGCTCGTGCTTGCCATCGTTACGATTGTGGTTCAGATCAGGAAAGCACGAGCGGCACGGATGCTAAATGCGACTGCTTCCGGCGATGGCACTCTTGAAGCGCAGCAGAAGAATCACAAGTTCTAGTAAATATCGGCGATTGTCCGCTGCCGTTCTTATGGTCAGGCAGCGGACAGAGACTGACAAGGGAAAAAAGGAGGCCTTTTTATATTGCTGCCATGCTTTTAAGTTTACCGTCTCCTTCTACTATAATCCGCCTTCCAGATTCCCAGCCGGACCATAACAGATGTAATACGTTTACCACCCGGCAGATACTCCATATCTTCCTGGTTTATCGCCCCAAAGAAGAAGATAAAGAACACATACACAACGATTGCAGTCAGAATAACGCCAATGGTCATGAGTCGCGAATATTCACCGGATGCCACATGCGGCATGATCAAATAGACGGCAAAACCCATGCACGCCGTTGCCAATATAGGCTTGATAAAGTTGTGCAATATCCTGGGTCTGGCTTTGGCATATTTGACGACACAGATCACGTCAAGCAATGCCGCGATGGCATAGCAGGCCACGGTTCCGTAAGCAGCGCCCTGAATGTTGACCTCCGGCATCCGGATAAAGACAATGCTTATCAGTATCTTCACGCCGATTCCAATAAACAGATTGATTACCGGCAAATAAGTCTTTCCCAAGCCCTGGAGAATACCCGTCATGGTTTGCAGAATGGTCAGGAACAGCACCGCAATCGCCATGATGCCCATCAGGTTTCCTGCTATGATTAAATTGTCGCCTTTCAGACCGGCATAAAGAAGATGAACGATTGGCGTCGCCAGTAAATACAAACCGGCCGCACAGGGAAGCCCGATCAGCATGGAAAGCTTCAGACCTATGCCCGCCTTGTTTGAAATGCCTCGCAGGTCGCTACGCGCTTTTGATGCTGAAATCGAAGGCACGAGACTCACCGCGAGGGCGAGAGAGAACACTGCCGGCATATTGATAATCGGGTTCACATACGCTGTCAGGAGGCTGAAAAGCGAATCGACAATTTTTTGGTTCAGAACAACCTCTTGTCCAAACAGCATAATGCTTTTCATGCTGTTCAGCGTATTCGTGATGATCGCCGTGTCGGCAAGCTGGACAAGCGGCATAGCGCAGGCTCCGACGATGATGGGAGTGGCCAGATAGATAAGCTTCCCGCCGATATTTTTGGTTAATCCGGCGTGATGGACGCTCTTTATATGCCTCTTAAAGCCAACTATTCGTCTCCGATAGAGAACTAACAGGTAGATGAACGCAAAAACCTCGGAAACGGTTATACCGAGTACAGCGCCGGCTGCCCCGTATATCTCTCCTTTGCCGATCCAGAGCCAAGCCAGGAGAAGGCCAACTCCGAGCTTGCCCACCTGCTCAATGATTTGCGACATGGCTGTCGGCGTCATCTGCTGCATGCCCTGAGAATAGCCTCTGAAGGCCGAGATGATGGCCACAAAGAATAGAGAAGGGGCTATAGCCATAATTGCCAAACTTGCATCCGGCCGTCCAAGTACGGTCGCAATAGGTCTGCTCAGCACTATCATAAGGATGGTCGTGACAAGCCCAATGCTAATCATGGCCTTTATTGCCCTACGAAAAACCTCATGCGCCGCCTTATAATCATTAAGCGTCGTCCTTTCGGCCACCATCTTTGAAATGGCGACCGGCAGGCCTGCGCTGGATATTGCCAGCAGGAACGTGTATACGGGAAAAGCCGTCGTATAATACGACATGCCATGCGTCCCGACAATGTTGGTCGTGGCGATGGTATAAACGGCTCCGATGATCTTGGAAACGAATCCCATGCCACCCAAGATAGCCGCGCCTTTTGCAAAGCTCTTTTGCGTTCTGCTCATCATCTTTTAATTATACATTATACCAGGCAATATCAATATCAAGCGTCATAAAAACATATTGCCACGTATTCTGATATTTTATCTCCTTACGGCTAATTAAACTCTATGCTATATGTGTTCATTCATCGGCAATATAAAGTATATCGCTGACGGCCCGCCCGCCATGATACGGCTGGTTCGCAAATTCACCCATGAAGGCCATCTCCGAAGTTTGCCCGCCATCGAGATTGAAAGCCCCCTTGCAGCCAAGATCGTAAAAGAGCTGCGACAAGTCTACAAAGGTAATTCCTTTGGAGTAGTCCCCCTGTCGGCCATCCACCACAATAAAGCAATAATGACCGGGTTCATAGTAACCGACTGCCGTTCTTGGGTTTAACTTACCCAACGAAGAATTAAACTCAGCCATTGGCTGTCCACCATCCAGGAGCATAGGTCCAAATGTCCAAATCTGGTAAGCGCTTTTGCTCTGCACCGCTTCCATATCAAATTCATCCTTCGTATAAGTTTCCATCGTCCCGTCGTTATACATAACCAGAACGTCACGGTAATTCTGATCACGGTATAAGACCCCGTTGCGCAACACCGGCCCCTTGTTATAAGAGCAGTAATCCCCGTTTATCGCGATGATTGCGTTATTATTCTTTGCGATTGCAGGCGTGGTTTCAGAGCCGTTGTCAAACTCATCCTTCGCAAACGCCGTCTTAAAATACTTTAAGTCTGTCAAATAAATATCCGCAAGGTAGTACGTTACGCCGTTTTCCTGTACCATGTTCACAGTTACGTTGATGTTGGCGCTTTTATACGTGTTGTCGGTCTGGACGACCTCACCGTCTGTAAACTTGCCGGGAAATTTTGAGCCCCATGCGGTGGGATCTTCTGTCGGCTGAGGCGTCACAGGAGGCGTTGGCGTCGGGCTTGGCGTTGTTGACGCCGGCGTGGTCATAGCAGTGGGTATCTCCCCAATAGTGGCCGCTGTCAAAGCGGCTGTTTGCCTGTCAGCACCGCCTTGGAATACTATAATGAATATAATTACAACAACCGCCAACAAAGCAATGGCGGCGGTCATAGTAATGCCAAATACGATCCGCCTGTGTTTTCTGGCTCTGCTTGCTTTTGTACCCTGTCCATAAACATAGCTGCGCCGCGCGCTGCCGGGCTTGCCTCTCTTTATTGAGTTGCGAGTATAAGCGCTTCGTCTGTCCATACCCGATATTCCTCAGTCCCTTTTGTTGTGTGCGATAATGACTGAAGAAAAAACAATTGTCACGATGCCATCAATCAACAACACCACATGGAAAAAGGATTTGCCGAAAAATGTCGGGTTAAATTGATCCAGTACCAAGAAGGTCAGCGTGACCAGCGAGAGGATAATGCATATATGCGGAAGAAGTTTCTTGATCATTGCGCTCTCCTTTATTTATCAGCGATATACAATATGTCGGTCGTGCTTCTTCCGCCGTTATACGGCTGGTTGGCCACATTCCCCATAAAAACCATTTCCGATGACTGCCCGCCGTCCAGATTGAACGCGGCTTTGCATCCAAGGTCATAGAAAAGCTGCGACATATCCGTGAATGTCATTCCATCCGAATATCCCGGCTGTCTGCCGTCCACTACCAGGAAGCAGTAATGACCGGGTTCGTAATACCCAACTGCCGTTCTGGGGTTCGCCTTGCCCAATGTGCTGCTAAACTCTGTCATCGGCTGTCCGTCCTTGAGCAACATCGGACCGAACGTCCATACCTGCCATGCGCCATCAGCTTTGATGACATCCATGTTGAGCTGATCGGCTGAATAGGTCTGCATGCTGCCGTCGTAATTCATTACCAGCGCATCCGCATATGTCTCGTTGCGATAAAGCTGTCCGTTGCGCACCACGGGCCCGCTGTTATCCACGCAATGGTCCCCGTTGATGGCCAGTATCGCATCATTTTCATCGGCAACGACCTTCGTGGATTCACGCGCACCCATTACATCCGATTGTTTTGCAAATGCGGTCTTAAAATATTGAATATCCGCAACATAGATATCCGCCAGAAAATAGGTCACACCATTTTTTTGCACCTTATTGATGCTCACGTTTATATTGGCGCTCTTATATGAGGTGTCAGCCTGATCCACGTAGCCGTCGGTGAACTTGTCGGCAAATTTAGAGCGCAACGTTGTTGCGTCGGCAGATACGATAGGTTGCTCGGATTCCTGAGACGCCGGTGAGGTGCTGCTTGCTGCACCATTAACTGTTGGGACAGGTGCTTCAATGCTTGCAAGGCCGGAGGGAGTCGGCAACATATCCCCAGTTAATTCAGGCTGCACAACATAATTGGTTATATAGAATACAAGCATGATCAGCGCTGCCATCAATACATCGAGTACAATAGCCCAACCAGTTCTGCTAAGACGTCTTTCCGACGGGCGCTTTGGTCCCCTTGGGGAACGCCCGTCGCTCTCTTTGGTATCTCTTTGGGAATAACCCGAAGCCCGTCTGGCATTCAGTTCAGGTTGCGTACTCTTTATCCTCAAGTTATTGTCACTCCTATAATCAAAATGGTCAGCAAGGTGTCGATGATTTTCCATAGTCGTTTTATCCCGTTTCTTTGTGATAACTCACCACTTCCCGCCATTGCCCAAAACCCAGCCGGTTCGTGAACAACGTCCATATTGTGTTAGTATCAAACTCAGAGATTAGATGAATCAAATATACAGATTAGAATTCGATTAGAAGTTACATGCAAAGGATTCTATATTTAGGGTTCTATTCAAAAAACCATTGACCAGTTCAGTATAATTGGTATAAACATGTAAAATATATAAACAAAGATGCCGCCCTTCGGTAGCATTTTTAGCAATCTCGAATCCTTAATAACAAGTGCCAGACAACCTTGTTCTTGGTCTTCCTGCTAATAAGTCCCCCAAAAAGCAATATTGCAGACTACCAGGAAACAACCGAATCGCCCGGAAAACTCAGTATTTAAACGGGTTTTACAACATTGTAAAGCCTTGTGCGATACCCGAAATAATCGTCAGGGGTTTCTCCTAATCATAAGGCAACCGCGATTTGACAACGCCGATAGTGTCGGGATAATTTGAATGAGTATTTTATGGGATTAAACTATGGGACTGAGCCGGTGACATTCTGTTGACAGCATATTTAAATTACTATTCTCATTTGGAGATAAAATTGGATAAAACCAAACAAAAATCATAACTACTCTTGACAGAAGTCGTTCTG
>JAQUXV010000285.1 GCA_028692205.1 Eubacteriales bacterium | reverse complement strand
AAAAAGAACCTCCGCAGAAGATTGAACTGCGAATAAGCCCAGACAGCGTTATTATGTCGCGCAAGGGTGCTTTTAATGCCAATATGGTATTTATGAAGGGTCAGCGGTATGAAAGCCAATACCAAACGCCGTACGGCGTGCTGGATATGGCGCTTTTCTGCACCAAGGCCGAATATTCCAGCGACGAGGAGGGCGGCGAGCTGCAATTGCAGTATCAACTGGATTTGAGCGGCCAATTCGCCGCCATGCACGATATGAAGCTCCATTGGATGCGAAAGAAGGGAACGGCGTGAACCCGCAACGGGAGCTTGCCGCGCTGATCGGACCCAGCGCTTTTGTGCGCAGGGCGAAAACCGATGATGCGCTGTATATTTCCGATGCGCCCCGCCGGTTGCCCCCGGAAGCGTTAATTTTATTGGAAGAAACGTTGAATAAAAATGAATTTTGCTGCCGAATCACAAACCGTGGACTGTGGGAGATTGATCTGGCCGATGAGCGGCTGCTCGCTTTGCTGCATTCATACCCGCACGGGAGCAACCCTAAAATACCGAAGGATAATGCCTTGCTGCCTGCGTATGCGCTGATCCGTTTGCTGCAAAAACATCCGGCGCCATGGGCAAAGCAACCCCGCGGGCCGATCCGCGCGATTTTGAAACGTATGAATCTGTCACAGGCGGAAATGAACCCGGTTTTACAACCGCTGCTGGAAACCTGCGCCGAAAGGCTGCGAAAAGGGCTGCCGCTGCCGTCCGAAGCTGCGACCGCGCTGATGGACTGGTTAAAGCGTATGGAATAAGGGGGGGAATCCATGATCCTCAGATATTTCGGGCATTCACTCTTTACAATAGCGCTGGAAAGCGGCACCGTGATTCTGACGGATCCGTACGGCGTATTCTACGATTATCCGCGTCATCAGTTCAATGCGAATATCGTAACCGTAAGCCACCAGCATCACGACCACAACGCGGTGGATATGATGCGGGGAAACCCGACGGTCATCGACCGGGTCGGCGTGTTTTCCCCGGAACCGGGCGTTATAATTACCGGTATCGCCAGCAAGCACGATGCGCAAAATGGGGCGAAGCGCGGGGACAACATTATTTTTATCATCGAAGCCGAAGAAATGAAACTGGTGCATATGGGGGATATCGGGCACGTGATTACCGACCGCCAGCGCCACCAGATTGGCACGCCGGATGTGCTGATGCTCCCGGTGGGCGGCAACTTTACTACCGACGCGGAAGCCGCCGCTGAGAATGTGCGCCTTCTAAAGCCGCACGTTGCCATTCCCATGCATTATCAGACGCAATATAACCGGGATATGCCGATCCAGACGGAGCAGCCGTTTCTGTCGTTGATGAGAGTACAGCCCGAGCCAATGCCCCTGTGCAGGTTTACCAAAGGCGATCTGAGCCAGCGCCCGGCCGTGATCCTGATGGCAGTTACTACCACATCTTGACAACAATTCAACAACCGCCTACAATACATAGATAGAGGCACGCAAAGGAGCGAAGAATATGAAATACGTATTCATCACAGGCGGCGTGGTTTCATCTTTGGGTAAGGGAATAACGACTGCGGCGCTTGGCAAGCTGCTGACGGCCAGAGGTTACCAGGTCAGCATGCAGAAACTGGATCTGTTTTATAATGTTGAGCCGGGCTATTTAAGCCCGCTGGAGCACGGCGAAGCGTTTATTACGGACGATGGCACGGCGGCCGATCTGGATCTGGGCCATTACGAGCGTTTTGTGGATGTTACGCTTTCGGGCGACGCCAGTTTGACCACGGGGATTATTCATCGGCGGTTGATCGAGCGTGAGCTGAAAGGCGATTTTCGCGGCGCGACGGTACAGGCTATTCCGCACGTCGCGGACGAGATTAAACGCTGTATTGTGGAAGCGGCGGAAAAAGCCGAATCCGAAATCCAGCTGGTGGAAATCGGCGGCACGGTGGGCGATATGGAAGCTTCGGTCTATCTGGAAGCGATTCGCCAAATGCGCTGGGAATGCCCCAACGCGAACGATTGCTGCTATATCCACGTAACGCTGATGCCGTTCATCGTTACGGCGGGCGAGTTGAAAACCAAGCCGACCCAAAGCAGCGTGAAAGTGCTCCGTTCCATGGGCATTCAGCCGGATGTAATTGTGTGTCGTACCGAAGTACCCATGACAACCGAAGCGAAAGATAAAATCGCTTTGTTTTGCAACGTAAAATCGAGCAACGTAATCCAAAACCGCGACGTGGATTACCTGTATGATGTTCCGCTGATGCTGGAAAAGGAAGGCCTTGCGCGCGCGGTGCTCGCAGAGCTTGGGCTGGAGAACCGCGAGGCGGATTTAAACGACTGGCGCGCGATGGTGAAACAGTATCACGAGACGACGCACCCGCTGCGGGTGGCACTGGTCGGCAAATATATTTCCGTACCCAATGCATATTTGTCCGTTACGGAAGCGCTTCAGCATGCCGGGCTCGCGGAAGGCGTTCATATTGAGCTTACACTGGTGAACAGCCAGGAAGTAACGGAGGATACCGTTGACGAACTTTTAGGCGGCGTGGACGCCATCGTCATTCCCGGCGGCTATGGCGAGCCCGGGGCCGAAGGGATGATTGCGGCGGCAAAATACGCGCGGGAGAAGCGAGTGCCGTGCCTCGCGATCGGCTACGGCATGCAGCTTGCCGTAGTGGAAGCGGTGCGCAGCCTGCTGGAGATTCCCAATGCCAATACGGCAGAAGCCGATCCCCAGACACAATATCCGGTCGTGCGGATACCGCAGGACCGCGTATGCCAAAACGACAGCCGAAGCGCGACGCGCATGGGCGGCGGCGATGTGAAGCTGTCTGCCGGAACGCTGCGCACGCTTTATGGGATGGATGTCGTTCGTGAACGACACAGCAACCGATATGAGGTTGACCCGCAATACCTGGATCGCTTAGCCTTTCATGGCTTGCGCATGGTGGGCGTAAGCGCCGAGACGGGGTACCCGGAAGCCTTTGAGATGGATGAGCACCCGTTCTTTACGGCGGTCATCTATCATCCGGAATATCAATCCCGCCCGATGAAGCCGCACCCGCTGTTCCGTGCGCTGATAAACGCCGGCAAGGCGAAGCAGGCAGAGGCGACGCAAAACTAGCGCATTTTCAGTAGAAGACATATAAAACGCTTTCCAGCAGCTGCGGGAAAGCGTTTTTTTACATGATATACGGCGCTTTTCCCCTTTGATGCGGAGATGATCGGTTTTCATCAGTCAAGGTTTGTGCTATACTCATAAAGTTCACGACAACCGAAACGTGAACCAGAAGGGAGGATTGCCCGAATGCAGCAGAGTGCGCCGCGAAATCGCAGGCCCACGAAAAATTACCAGCCTAAAAAGCGCAGAAGCCGCGCGGCGGCGATAATACCGCTGGCGTTGCTGTTTATTGCGCTGCTTGCGGGAATGTACCTGTTTTTCCCCAAAAGCGCCGGTAAGCATATCGGCAGTTCCGTCTACGACGGTCTGGTAATCAGCGAAGTGATGGCTGCCAACAAGTCTGCCGTACCGGATGAAAACGGCTCCTTTGGCGACTGGATTGAGATTTACAACGGTACCGGAAGCGACCTGAACCTGGAAGGCGTTATGCTTACCAACCGCACCGACCGCATCACCTTCCCGTTCCCATCGTACGAGTTGGCGGCGGGCAGCCGGGTGATTGTGTTTGCCGATAATACCTACCAGCTGAATCCCAGTCTTCCGTTTCATGGAAAATTCAAAATCTCTTCGGTTGGCGATCATATTTACTTGTATGATCCCGCAATGTACCTGATCGACGAGGTGGTTACCCCGACGATGACGGCCGACCAGAGCTATATTTTGACCGGCATTAATGCGGAAGGGAACAAACAGTACGAACTGACCGATTTCTATAGCCCCGGATATGAGAATACACAGGAGGGCTTTATCGCTTTCCGCGCCGAGAACGCCACCGAAACCGGCGCGCTGATCATCAACGAGGTCTGTCCGGACCCCAAGGTTGGCATTCCGGATGAGGACGGCGAAATCGTGGATTGGCTGGAGATCCATAATACCACCGACCACCCGATTTCCCTTGCAGGCTACTATCTGAGCGATAAGGAGAATAAACCCCTGAAATGGAAATTCC
>JAQUXV010000284.1 GCA_028692205.1 Eubacteriales bacterium | reverse complement strand
CACCCGTATTGCCGAAAATTCGGCCGCTCGCTTTCGCATACCAGCATATGCGCTTCGTTGATAACGGGTAAAGCTCCCGTCGGTCGCTAGCGGTGAAATGCTATTTCGTTCCGTTCGCTCCGCCCTCAGCGGTCCATTCAACGCACACCCTCATACCGCACTCCCACCAACGGCGGCTCTCTTTGAATCGGGCGAAGCGTTTACTCCTCCGCGTCACCGGTTTACGAAAAGCATACCGGAAGCGGAAGGATTTGTCAATCCCTATTTTTTTGTGCGCCTTAGTTCCCGTCGGGAGCCGGATGCCAGTCTGGTACGATTTCCCCGCCATCGTTTTCCTGTCGTGGCTTATTGCTCCTATTTATCTCCATAATGCCCCCTGTTTTCCGTGTCGGTTCGCCGGTTGAAGCAGCGTCAAACGACCAGTATTTCCCACTTTCCGTTTATTTTCTCTCCAGTTTTCCACATTGTTCTGTGGAATGCGATACCCCGCGCACCGGGTTTGCCGCCTGTCGCTTTAGGGTTCCTTCCGCCGTTCCCGCCCCGCTGCCATTTTGCGTGTAGCCCTTATATTTCAACGGTTTTAACAGCATTGCCTTTTCCTGTTGGAAAATCGTCGTTGTCAAACCATAAAATGTTAAATTACTGTCAAGAATTCTTTACAAGAACTTTTCATATGTTTTCCGCTTGTTTTCCTCATTGTTTCGAAAAATATCCACACCGTTATCCTTGCTTTCTACTGGCAATTCCCGACGGGGTTTTCCGCTTTCGATTTTCACCGTTTTCCCACGGTTTCAAGGCAGCACTCCCGCATTTGCCGTTCGGGAAGGCGCGGCAAATTCCTGCTGTGTTGCGCCTGTGCCCACCGAAGGGCGCAGGTCGCCGACCACCCTGCCACCGGGTCGATGGCTGATCTCCGCCACGCAATAACCATATTATTCCATAGTTGTCTTGTGTATACCAGTCAAATCTGAGGTTTTTTCCACATGTTTTTCGAAAAAGCAAAGCTTACGGCAGACCGGGCTTTCCTGTTGTCCCATTGTCTGTTGTGGAAGTACCCGCCGCCCTACCCAGCACCCTTTTGCCCTGTAACCCTTACATCGCAAGGGTTTCAGGGCCTGTTCCCCCTCCCGGTTTTTGCCGGACGGGTCGTCCGGTTTCCCCGTCGGCAGTCCGGAAACGCTTACGATTCAAGCTTTTACAAGTTCTTTACATAGGGTTTCCACGTATTTTCCATGGTGACGTCCTCCGCTTTCCACAGGCTTTTCCTTGCCCCTTTGTGGGTTTCCGTTTCGGCCCTTTTTTACGTTTGCGAAGGCAAAACGGCTGTTTCACGAGCGTTATAGCGTATTCCACTCCCAAAGTGACGCCCGCCTCCGGGAACAGCCCACAAGCGTCAATCTGCGTGCTGTCATAATAGGGAGTACCGCCGTCACGCAAGGCGACAAAAGGCTTTTCCCGGTTTTGGCTCGCGTTTTTTAGCCTGTTTTCCCCCGAAAATCCGCATGTTTTCCACATCCTTTTGGGAAACGATGAAAAGTCCGCCCAGCCAGACAAAAAACCCATTACACGTGTAACGCACATTAAATTTCGCGTTGTGCAAAACCTGATATTGTAAAGGTTTCGACGCAGTTGCGACCATCGCGCGCCGTTCGGCTCATAGTAACTTTCTCCGTCCCTGTTCGTCCTTCGTTTTCGGCCGTTTCACTTCAAAAACGACAGGGTTTCCACGGATTCTCCACAATTTTCGGTTTGTTATTCCACATGGTTTCCCACATCCCACGCCGGGAAAACCCGTCATGCTTCGCAGACGCTTATACTGCTTCATTTCACAGTATCGCCGCCCCTTCCGGGCTCCGTGTTTCACCACGTGCGCCGCACACTCCGGTATCCGCCCCCGAAAGGGCGTTGCCGAACCCCCGCGCATCTGCTATGATACCTGCATAAGGGGGAATGGACATGACCACGGCAATCATCGGCGGCGGCGCAGCGGGCGTATTCGCGGCCCTTGCGGCGGCGGAACGCGGCGAAACCGTGCTGGTGCTGGATCGGAACCGTAAACCGCTGAAAAAGCTCGGCGTTACGGGCAATGGCCGGGCGAACCTGCTTAACGCGGGCGTGCCCGTCTATTTCGGCAACGCCGGATTTGCGAAGGCCGTGCTTTCCCATATGGGGTATGCGGAACTTTGCGCATATTTTGCCTCCGTCGGCGTTCCCCTGCGGCAGGAAACCGAGGGCCGTGTCTATCCCGCGGCGCTGTTGGCCTCCGTGGTGACGGACGCGCTTTTGCTGCGTGCGGAGCAGTTGGGCGTATCCTTTGTGCCGCTAACGCAGGTTACAAAAATTGTCCGCGAGCCGGGCGGCTTCCGGCTGGACACTCTGCAGATGGCCGAACCGCCCGTGCAACAGCGCCGCAAGGCGTTGGAACCGCCCGAAACAACGCCTGTTGCCTACCGGGCCGACCGTGTGATCGTCACCGTCGGGGGCAGCGCCGCGCCCGCCCACGGCACCGACGGAACCGGCTATTCGCTGCTGACGGCTTTCGGGCACCGGCTTACGCCGCTTAAGCCCGCCCTTTGCGCGCTGACGACGGACAAGCGCCGCATCGCCGGGCTTGCGGGGCAGCGGGTTCGCGCGGGGCTGAAGCTGCTGGCTTCCGGCGGCGCGCCGCTGCGGGAGACCGAGGGCGAGGTGCTTTTCGGTGAGAACGCGGTCAGCGGCATCGCTGCCATGCAGCTTGCCCGCTTTGTGAAACCGGGCGTATCCGTATCGCTGGAATTGCGGCCCGCGCTGGCGCTGGACGGCGATTTCGCGGGAGTGCAAACCCTGCTGGATTCGTTGGCCACGTTGCGCCGCGACAGGCCGCTTGCCGATCTGCTGACCGGCGCCTTCACTTTCCCCATCGCAAAACTGTTGTTGCGGGAAGCTAACCTCGGCACGCTCGGCTCCCCGATTGCTGCGCTGGATGCGCGCGCGCTGAACCGGCTGGCCGCGACGATTGCCGATCTCCGCCTGCCCGTCACCGGCACGCGCGGGTTCGAGGCCGCGCAGGTCACCGCGGGTGGCATCGACCCCGCCGATTTTGACCCCGCCACGCTGGAAAGCCGCCTTTGCCCCGGGCTGTACGCAGCGGGCGAGGTGCTGGATGTGGATGGGGATTGCGGCGGTTTCAACCTGATGTTCGCCTTCGCAAGCGGCCGGCTGGCGGGGCGCGCACGGTGAACGCCAAGCGGATGAAAACGTTCGTCAGCCAGCGTTTTCCGGTTGCCGAACCCAACAGAAAATGTTACAATATCGGTATGGACGAGCAGATTTTAACAGCGGTTGAAACCGCGCTTAACAGGGCCGGATTGCTGCGGCGCGGCGCGGTTTTGCTGGTTGCGCTGAGCGGCGGCGCGGATTCGGTGCTGCTGCTACGAACGGTGTGCGCACTTTCGGAAAAGCACGGCTTTACCGTGCGCGCCGCGCATGTGGAGCACGGCCTGCGGGGCGAAAGCTCCCTGCGGGACGCCGAATTCTGTGAACGGCTTTGTAAAACGCTGGGCGTGCCCTTTACCTGCGACCACGCTTCGCTTGCGGGCAGCATGGCCGACGCGGGCGCGGAAGCCCGGGCGCGGGACGCGCGCTATGCGCTGCTGCTTGCCCGCGCCAAGGGCGCGGACGCGCTGCTGCTGGCCCACCATCAGGATGATCAGGCCGAAACGGTGCTCGCGCATCTGCTGCGCGGCAGCGGCGCGCGCGGGCTGGGCGGAATGCGGCCTGTATCTCGCCGGGACGGCGTAACCGTTGTGCGGCCTTTGCTGGATATCTCCAAACATGCCATTTTAACGGCGCTGGGCGGCCTGCCCTATTGCGAGGATGAGAGCAACGCGCTGCCCTGCTGCCAACGCAACCGCCTGCGCACGGAGGCGATGCCCCTGCTGACGCGGGAGAATCCCCGCGCCGCCGCCCATATGGCCCAAAGCGCAGCGCTACTGCGCATGGACGACGATTATTTACAGTCGCTGGCGGACGCGCGGCTAAACGAAGCGCTGCTGGATACGCCGCCGTTCTTCTGCGTGCGCAAAGCGCCCCTGTTGTCCGCGCCGGAGGCCGTGGCTGTGCGCGCCCTGCGCACCGCTGCCGAGCGGGCCATGGCGCT